>DOZC01000086.1:0-2100 GCA_003518205.1 Minisyncoccota bacterium
CGCAAAATGTCACTTAACCCAAGAAATCCAAAAGAATTTCTTCTGCGCCATCATGATATTTGGGAGATTTAATTACCTTTGACATAATTTTTGTTTGCAACATCAGATGCTAGCAACATATCACATTCGCTGCTTTTCTACCAAACCAATCAACCATCCTATTCCTCCCATCACAATTCTCATCACTCCCATCAATGAAGTTAGAGCTAGTACTGTGGTTGATGGTTCCCCAAATAGTCCGAAAAAATACACAAATCCCACTTCAGTGGCTCCAAAACCAGCGAAGTTCAGTGGTAGAGATACAATAGTGCCTAAAATCGGTTCAATGACTAAAAACTGCCAGAAGTTTAACTTGAATCCTACTGCTTGACCTAATGCATAGATAATTATGACACCTACTAACTGAACCATGATGGCTAAGCCAAAAGCCTGCCAAAATTTGACTCGATGTTTTTCCAGATAAGCTTCAGCGGTCGCAATCCAGTTAAATCTATTTAAAACCGGGATTTGTCGCCAGCGCCAATCAGTTGAAATCAAAATCAAAAACCCAATTACGCCAATAAAAGCCACTGACATGATTTGCCACATCAAAATCGGCACCGTCACCAGCTGAGTTAAATGGCCTACTACCAACGAGCCAAAACCTAGAGTTACTAATCCAAAAATTCCTATAACTCGATCGATGATCATGGTTAAAATTACCAGTTTTTTTGACAACTTCAATTCATCCAGAACAGTCCATTTCATGACATCACCACCCATATTAGAGGGCAAAAATAAATTGTAAAATAAACCCAGCATGGTGGCTTTAAAAAACAACCAGTGGTCAGAAACTTTGAGAGATCGAGGAACTAAAATCGTGGCCCAACGCCATCCTGCTAGCCAGGCCATAATCAGACTGCCAATTAAATAAATTCCGACTCCAACTGGATTGGCCGTAGAAAGCTTTTGACTTAATTCTGATAAGTTAGTTTGACGAAAGACAAAATATAACAAAATAAATGCCATTCCAAATCTAGTCAAAGGATGGGTGATGAGTTTTTTTAGAATATGAATTGATTTGGCCATAACTGATTCAAAAGCTCAGGGCTTTTTCAAAACTAGTGCTTTCAATTTTGGACCACACTCAATTTCTTGCGTCACTTGGCTTTTTCCAAATAAAGTCAATTCATTAAAAGCGGTTTGGTTGTGTTCATAAACTGAATCATCTAATACTACTACCATGAGTTGGGCTGAGGTGGGAAAATTTGCCACATCTCGTAACTGGCAACCGGCTTGACGCAATAAATATTGATACTCCATAGCATTATGATATGAATGAGCTCCGGCTTGATTACTAACAAAAGTTGGTTCGGTCACAGTTTCGCAAATTTGAGCACTACATTGAGTTAATTCCGCTAAAGAATGTCTAGCTGGTTGCCAATAACTATTGAGTTTGGCTGGTTGAAGCCAGCCCACCACTAACAAAGTTATTAAGCCCCATTTTAACCGGCTAGGAAGCAGTACTAGGCTGGCCAAACTCAGAACTATCAAGGTAAAAACATAGTGAGCTTGAACTGCCACCGGTAAAATTAGAGTTAAAACCATCGTACCCAACCACCAACCTGCCGTCCAAATAAATAAAGGTGATAAATTTGCATAATTTTTTAGCGTTTGTTTGGTTTTAACTAATAATTGATTTTGCTGCCATTGCCGCCACTGCCAAAGTTGTTTCACCCAGTGATAAAAAACTAAGCCCAGCCAAATTAGGCTGGTCAATTTAATCCAACTCATGGGAGCTGACCAATTAACTAAATAGTAAGCCAAGTCTGTCCAGCGACTTATCAGAGTACTGGGAATTTGTTCAATCCAGGGTCCAAATATCAACATGTGAGTTAATAAAAACCCATGACGCAATTCAAAAACTGCAGTGGGCAAATTCCACAGACCCAAACCAATTACCAAAGATAACCAAAGCTTTCCGGCTGCTTGGCGCCACCAAATTAAACTTCCAAGTCCAATTACTAATACTGCCGGAACTGCCGAATATGAAAAACTTACCGCCAAACTCAAACTTAATCCCCAGAGCCAGATCCAACTTGTTCGCCATCTGGCAGGGGG
>DOZC01000086.1:2226-35216 GCA_003518205.1 Minisyncoccota bacterium
ATCAAGGCTAACATCGTCCAACCAGCAATAAATGAGGGATTCCAAACAAATCGCTGTTGTGTCACCATTTCTGGCTGCAAAATCAAAAGTCCAACTATTAACCAAAATTTCGATAACCAACGGGGTTGATTTTGACGCAGCCACCAAACTCCGCTCCACAATAAAATTAAGTGAACGCCCACTCCAGTATAAATTGTTGCCAATAAAGAGCCGCGAGTTAACAAATATCCCGGTAATAAAAGATAAAAATAAACCGCACTTTGATTGAAAGGCATGGCACTGGTTTGAGGACCCAACAAAGGTGGCTTGCCGGTTTGTTGCCAATTCCAAAGTTGCAAAAAATCCCGACCAATATCGTTGAAAAATAGTAAGGAAGTTTCAATTTTAAAGAGTCTTAAAAAAATAAATCCCAGACTCAAACCCAAAGTCACCAGCCACCAAGAATGAAGTCGCCAAAATTTTTGCCAAAACATATTTAGACAGTTGGGTTAGGAGAAAGCAGGCGAAAATATGCTGCTGTTTTTTGAATTCCTTCGGCAAAACCTACTGCTGGTTGCCAATTTAGTAATTCTGCAGCCAAGTGGATGTCTGGTTGGCGCCGAGTTGGATCATCACCAGGTAGAGATTGATATTTGATTTGATCCGGAGTGAAAGATTGGCCAGTAACTATTTCAAAAACTTGCTTGGCTGTTTCGAGTAAGGAATATTCTTCTGGATTACCAAGGTTAACGGTGGTACCCTTTAAACCTGGTCTGGTGGCCAATAGCAAAATCCCTTGAACTAAATCCGCAACATAACAATATGATCTAGTTTGAGAGCCATCTCCGTAAATAGTTAATGGTTGTCCCAACAATGCTTGACTAATGAAGTTGGGAATCACCCGACCATCTTTGAGATCAAGCCGCGGACCATAAGTGTTAAAAATTCGGGCTATACGAACATCCATTCCAAAATCTCGCTCATGAACTCCGCAAATGGTCTCACCCAAGCGCTTGGCTTCGTCATAACAAGATCTAATTCCATTGGGATTAACATGACCCCAGTAACTTTCTGGCTGTGGGTGGACTTCCGGATCTCCATAAATCTCTGAGGTGCTGGCAAAAAGAAAAGTGGCACTGGGATAATTTAATTTTAGCCACTGAAGTAATTCGTGAGTTCCTTGACTATTCACTAGATATGTTTCAACCGGTTTGGCCTGATATCTTGGCGGACTGGCAGGAGAGGCGAAGTGCAAAACAATGTCAATTCGACCAATTGCGATCAAAAGTTCTGGTGATAAATAAGTAGCAGGAGACTGGCTGGCATCTGCCGTCACCAGCCACCAATTTTTGCCGGGAACACATTGTTCACCCAAAGCAGCAGTCACTTCATCAAGATTTCGGGGCTGACCCGTAATAAAATTGTCAACTCCGATGACTTTGGCTCCAGCTTTGAAAGCAGTTTCAGCCAGATGTGAACCCAAAAATCCAGCTACTCCAGTAATTAAAATAGTTTTGTTTTGAAGTTGAGTGGTTATTTCAGAAAAATCAGTCATGAAATCATTTTAACAGGATTTCCAACCTGGGTCACCTGGAGCTCAGAAGGAGTAGAAGGTTAATTTTTTTGTTAAAGTTGAGGCGCTTGAATAAATCATCCAAAAAATCTAGAATGAGTTATGAATAATGAAAATTCCGCTATGATGGATCAATTAAAAACGCTATTTTCTTCTCCATAAGTTTAGTTGTTTTAAACTAAAGCCATAAAAACCAAGTGCCAATCAAATCTCATAATTTTCTGATTTTAATTCTACTTTTTTTGACCCTGCTGCTGCGTTTGCCGTTGTTAAACGGGTCATTTTGGCTGGATGAGGCCGCCCAAATTTTGGAAAGTTCCAGACCCTGGCAGCAACAGTTGCAAATTCAGGGTGATTTTCAGCCACCATTGTTACATTTGACAACGTTTTTAGTTCATCAATTTAGTGTTGCTGAGTGGTGGCTGCGGCTTTGGGGAGCCGTGATTCCGAGTTTAATTACTAGTTGGGCGGTCTTTCAACTCATGGGACTTTGGTGGCCAACAACAAAAGCTGGCGGAATAAAAAAAATTACTTGGATTGGTTTACTATTGGCCAGCAATAGTCTTTGGGTGTTTTACTCTCAAGAACTCAGACCTTATAGTTTGGCTGTAATGTGGAGTTGTTTGAGTTGGTGGCTGGTGGTCAAATTAATTCGAAATCATCAAAATTCAAGTAAAAAAATTTGGTTAACCTGGATTGCCACAGTTTTGGGTGGTCTTTATAGCACTTATTTGTTTCCATTTGTTTTGATCAGTCAGGGTTTATTTCTTGTTTGGCAAACTAAGTATCAACCCAGACTTTGGCGAGGTTTGATCATTGCAAGTTTGGGAATTGTTTTAGGCTTTTTTCCTTGGGTCCCAGCATTTATGGAACAACTTCAAACCGGTCAACAACTTAGACTTGATTTGCCAGGATGGGATCAAGTTGTCAGCACCACCCAACTTAAAACCCTACCTCTAGCAGCCGGAAAATTTGTGTTTGGCGTAGTTGATCTGGAGCTAACGCCACAATATTTAATCTTAGCCGCAATTTTGAGCATAATGATGAGTTGTCTCTTATGGCACACTTGGCGCACACGACACCAACTGACTTTAGAAATGCGTCAAGCCATTTTAGTTTTGAGTTGGTGGATTATTGTGCCAGTGGTTTTAGCCTGGCTAGTTTCATTTAAAATTCCGATTATTCAACCCAAGAGAGTTTTATTTGTTTTACCAGCTTTTTACAGTTTAATCACAATTTTGGCGTTAGAACTAAAATCAAGTGATTGGTTTAATAAATTTAAATTTGGTCAATTAATTTTAATTTCATTTTTAATAATTAATCTTTGGGGACTAACCCAGTATTGGCTTCAACCCAACTATCAACGAGAGGATTGGCGCGGACTTCGAACTCAACTCCTGGCCCAATATCCTCTGGAGCTGACGGCCGCGGTTTTTAGTTTTCCCGAACCCTTTGCTGGTTGGCGCTGGTATGACAAAGGTCAAACCAAGAGTTATAACTTGGGATTCTTATCATCACCAAATTCATCAATAGATGTAACCAATGAACTTAAAACTGCTCACGAAAAATTTGACTATTTGCTGGTTTTTGAATACTTAGAACCCATAACTGATCCCCGACGAGAAGTTAAAGCTTCACTTCAGTCATTGGGTTGGAAAGAGATTGGGGCAGTTAGTAGACCTGGGGTCGGTTTTGTCCGCGTCTATGCAAAATCTCAGAACTTGTTAGGATTAAGCAGTCTGTAATTTTTTTGAGTTAAATATGCGAGTCGGAATTGATATTTCTAGCCTTATCTATGACCGTGGGGTCTCTCGTTATACCTATAATTTGGTGAGGGCTTTAATTGCCAGTGATCAAATTGAAGTCAATCTTTATGGCAGCAGTTGGCGTCAAAAATCTGAATTAGTGGCTCGGGCTGAGGCTCTCATTGATCATGGTCACAGACTCCAACACAATTACACAATCCAATCTTGGCCACCAAAACTTCATGCCTTGGGGTGGGAGTGGGGACTAAATCCTATTGCGAAGTCTCTACCTCAAATCGATGTTTTTCACAGTTGGGACTGGTCTCAACCTCCAGACAAAAAACTGCCATTAGTTTCAACCATTCATGATTTGGCCATGTTAAAGTTTAGTAACACGGCTCATCCAGATATTTTGACAGCTCATCAAAAATCCTGGAAAATTCTCAAAGACCGCCAGGCTCATATAATTGCTGTGAGTCAAGCCACTAAAAAAGATATTGTGGAACTTTTGCAAGTTCCTCCATATTTAATCACGGTAATTCCAGAGGCCTTACCTCGAGAAATTGTTGAGGTTGATTTGTTAATGACCGAAGCGCAAGCAGCCCAAATTCAACTTGAATTAAATCTCAATCGACCCTATTTGTTGTTTGTGGGAACTCGAGAACCTCGAAAAAATTTAACCAAATTAATTGAGGCTTGGTTACCATTAGCTCAAGATGTTGATTTAATCATTGCTGGAGCTAAGGGTTGGGATTTGACTAGTAAATTAACTGCTAATCCGAGATTGCGGTTTTTAGGCAAAGTCACTGATCAGCAACTCTCGGTTTTATATCGTGAAGCCGAAGCCTTTGTTTATCCCAGCCTTTATGAGGGTTTTGGTTTGCCAATCCTGGAAGCGTTTCATTACGGCACTCCGGTTGTGGCAGCTGAGGTTTCAGCTCTAATGGAAGTGGCTGGAAATGCCGCTGAATATGTTAATCCACAAGATCCAGCTTTGATTCGAGCCGGAATCATTAAAATTTTGACTGAAGATCTTGAGGCTCAACAAAAACGCCTCCAACGAATGCAGATCCGCCGTCAAATGTTTAGTTGGGATAGTGTCGCCAAAGCTACTATCTCGGTTTATGCTACTGCCATGCAAACAGTAGCTGATGTTTAATTTATGGTTCAAGCCACCTCTAACTCCCAATCAAATTTTAAAAAAATTCGTTTAGCTCTTGACGGCAATGAAGCTAATGTTAAAAATCGGGTGGGAAGCAATGCCTACGCCTTTGAAATCATTAAGGCTCTGTGGAAACTAACTGCTCGAGAGCCTCAAATTAGTGTCATCACGCTGCTTTCAACTCCGCCAATCGCAGATTTGCCTCCAGAACGTACCAATTGGCATTACCGTGTAATTACTCCCAAGCCTTTTTGGACTCAATGGGCTTTGCCGTTACATTTATTTTGGTGTCGTCATGAATATGATGTGCTGTTTACTCCCGGTCACTATGCCCCTCGTATTTCAGCCATTCCCTATATCAGTAGTGTGATGGATTTGGCTTTTCTCAAATATCCCGACTCTTTCGCAAAAAAAGACTATCTCCAGCTCAAAGCCTGGACTGAGTATAGTGTTAAAAGTGCTCAAAAAGTGGTGGCCATTAGTAATTTTACTAAGCAGGAAATTCGCCGTGCCTATCATCGACTAGATAACGATATCATCGTGGCTCCTCCCAGCGTGACTGAACTTAATTCTCGCTTCAATCACCATCAATTTGAAAAATTTTGCCAAAAAATTGGTCTTTCTGAGCCATATTTTTTATATCTCGGCACGCTTCAGCCTAGAAAAAATTTAGTCAGTCTTATCGAGGCTTTTGAGCAAATCATGATGGGTTCAACTTCAGGAGTAAATCCTCAATCAGCGACAGTTTCTGATCTAAAGCTGGTGCTGGCTGGAAAAATTGGTTGGCTGGCTGATGAAATCATTCAAAAAATTGCGGTTTCTCCTGTTAAAAATCAAATTATTTTAACTGGGTTTATCTCCAATCAACTCAAGTATCCACTTTATAGTCATGCCACTGCAGCCTTAATGCTGAGTCCCTATGAAGGTTTTGGCATTCCGGCTCTTGAGGCCATGGCCGCAGGAACTCTACCAATTGTAGCCAACTCCAGCAGTTTACCAGAAGTTGTTGGCAAGGCTGGAGTTCTAGTGAATCCCAATCAGGTTGGTTCAATTGCCAATGGTTTGCTTCAAGCTTTTTACATGTCTGAAACCGAACGAGCCACCCTCAAATCTCTGGGGAAAGGGCGAGTTAAAAAATTCAGTTGGGAAGCTTCGGCCAAACTGATTCTGAAGGAACTAGTCTCCCTGACTGATCAATCAATATCTCAATAGATCAAAGGTGTATAATTTGAGGTATGGAACAAAAATCCCACACTCAAACTGACCAACAATCTCAAGGTTGTTTAGGATTGTTGTTAAGATTTTTGCCAGAGAAGTTTCGTGGATCGATTCTGGCTTTGGCAGTTCAAGAAACTTCTGACTCAAAAAATCAAACTGAAGCTGCTGATAAATTAGAAGAATTAAAAACTGAGTTAGCTGGGACTCTGGCTCGAGCTCTCAAAGAGGCTCAAGAATCAGGCATCTTTTCTGGCTTACTGGCACCACGTCAAATTTGTGAGATATTTGATGGCAACTCACACCACGATGGCGTACAAATGCCTCTGGCAGATTTGCAGTGGAAAAATTTTGACTCAAACTTGCAACCGCTGATTGAATTAGTAACTAAGGTTTATCAAGTAGAGATCAACCAAGTCGCTCAAAAAATTCTGGCTCATTATCAACAAAGAATTGCTAGTTCTGTGGGAAATGACGCTTTTCATGATCAATACGCTCTTAAGCTTAATATTGCTGGTAATGGAATGACCGGACAGATAGTTGCGATTATGGGGTTGAAAAAATTTTGTGCTCAATTAGACGATGCCTCAAATTCTCTGGATGTCGATGGCGGAAAGTCCATTGTGGTTGCTTTTGATCTGGCAGCTGCTGATCGAGATGTTGTTGGACAACTATGGAGTAGATTGAAATCTGGAACCAGTACTGGCAAAAGCCTTATCCAGGTTGTGTTTAAACCTGCTCATGCCGATCCCGAACAATGGCCAGAAAAATTGAAAAATGCCGTTGATGCCGGACATAGTGCTTTATGGAATAGTGAGTACGGTAATAAGTTAAATTTTGTTCCACCTTTGGTGATTGCAGTCACAGACAATTCTGGTCTAAATTCTGTTTTTGCGGCAAATTTTAAGGAAGTTGATCAAGTGCAAACTCAATCATCATCGACAGATCAATTAATCGCAACT
Source organism: Minisyncoccota bacterium (assembly GCA_003518205.1). Lineage (GTDB taxonomy): Bacteria > Patescibacteriota > Microgenomatia > UBA1400 > PJMF01 > UBA9650. The sequence continues at coordinate 8,863 of DOZC01000086.1, forward strand.
TACTGTCATGAGTGGATGAAAAAGGCTGGCTTGACTGAACAAATTCGTCAAATAGTTGGTGAAAATGTAGATCTAGTGACTTTATTCATCTTGATCGGATCAATCGAACAACGACTGTCCGCGTCAGGTTTGACACCAGAGATTTCTGAAATAAATAACATCAGACAGAAAAATCAGCAAGTCGGATTAGCTCCTCAATTTCTGGAACAAATGCTGAAAAACTTAATTTTAGTTAAATCAAGAAGAGAATACACACACATCAAAGAGCCAAGTAATTTTCAACATCAGCTGCAAATTTTATTAACTTTAGCCAGAAATTTGGCACCTGGTCAGTTGGAACTCACTATCACTGATGAAATTCTGGCTCAATTAACTTTAAATCCTCAGGCAGCTGAAAATGAAATTAAAACTGCAAATAAAGACTTTTGGATAAAATATTTAAATCCAATTCAGTATGACCGCTCCACCAAAATCTTCAAATTTACTGATCTGACTTTTTTAAATTTACTCTTGTCTTTAGCTCAGCAAGAGGTGCGTTTTGAGTCGCCACTCAAAACAAATACTTCAGAATCAGTGAAGAGTCAGTTAATTTGCGGTTTCTGCGGTACTGGAGTCAATGAAGATGCATCATCTTGCCCTAAGTGCGGCGCTCCAGCCGAGAGTTTCTACTTTAAAGAAATTCCCACCCAAAAATAGCTCTCACAGAGTACACTTTGAGTTAACTATGTTAACTTTTTTGGGAATTGATCCCGGATTTGACCGAATGGGTTGGGCCATAGGAAAATGGACAGGCAAAACTTGGCAAAGTTTGGATTTTGGCTGTTTGAAAACAAATTCTGAGCAAAGTATTTTTGACCGATATCAGCAAATTTTGGCTGATTTAGAAGCCCTAATTGTGGAGTTCCAACCCGAAGTGGCAGGAATTGAGTCAGTTTTTTTCAGCAAAAATCAAAAAACCGCCCTCAGAGTCAGTGAGGCGCGAGGTCTAATTATTGCCAAACTCCTACAACATGATCTGGAACTCAGAGAATTTACTCCCAATCAAATCAAGCAGGCTGTGACTGGAAATGGTCACGCCGATAAGACGGCAGTTGCGAAAATGGTTCGACTCGGGTTACAACTAGGTGATCAGCCAATCATTGATGATGCCATGGATGCCCTGGCCACTTTATTGACCTGTCAAACTACTCATGCTTTCCTATCTCATCGGTCAACCCCAACTCCTGCGTGACAGATTGCTAATTATCAACCAAGGTGTCGGTTATGGAGTTTTTGTAGGCGCCAAACTTCTAGCTACTGCCTGTCAACAATCTGAGATTGCTCTATATCTTCACACCTATGTTAGAGAAGATCGCCTGGAACTTTATGGTTTCGCAACTTTAGCAGAACTGGAATTGTTTGAGCAGGTCTTAAGCGTATCTGGAGTGGGACCAAAAATGGCTCTGGCTTTGGTGGATGCCGGAGCTTCGGCTTTAATTACAGCGATTCAGCAGGCAGATTTGAGTTTTTTTACCACAGTGCCCAGAGTCGGTAAAAAATTGGGTCAAAAAATCATTATTGAATTAAAATCGAAATTGGGAGGTTTGGGAGAATTAAATCTAGGGCCTATTTCGGCCAAACACCAAGATATCTTGGCTGCTCTGATCAGTTTGGGATTTACTGAATCTACAACTCAAGCCGTACTGCGCCAAATTGACGTTGAGACTTTAACTCTAGAGCAGGCTATTAAACAAGCTTTAAAACTTGCTAGTAAAATAAACTAACCTTGAGTTTTCATTATTTTGTGCCAAAAAAACCCCTCTCCAATCTTCGCTATCAACGCCAAGCTGAAACCTCAGCTTCAGTAGATTTATCGCCTGATTCAACCAACCTGACTCAAGAGGAAGAAGTTTTGTTTACTTCACTTCGAGCTCAATCCTGGGATGATTTCGCTGGTCAAGAAACCGTTAAAAAATCTCTCAAAATTGCCATTTCAGCCGCCAAACAACGCCATGAATCTCTTGATCACACTTTATTTTATGGTCCTCCGGGATTGGGCAAAACCACCCTGTCTCATTTAATGGCTGGAGAATTGGGAGTCAATCTTAAAATTACTTCCGGCACGGCTTTGGCTAAAACCGGTGATTTAGCAGCCATTTTGACTAATCTTGAACCAGGTGACATTTTGTTTGTGGATGAAATTCATCGGCTTCCCAAAGCAGTGGAGGAAACTCTTTACCCAGCCATGGAGGATTTTGCTCTGGATATTGTCATCGGCAAAGGCCCTTCAGCCAGAACTGTCAGATTAGATCTGCCCAAATTTACCTTGGTAGGTGCTACCACCAGATTTGGTTTGTTGACTGGCCCATTTCGAGATAGGTTTGGATTGATACATCGGTTAGAATTTTATGATCCTCAGGGTTTGAGTCAAATTTTGCAAAAAGCTGCGGCTAAACTCACCATTACTATTGATAAAGCCGCTGCTCTAGCCATTGCCACCAGATCCCGCGGAACTCCTCGAATTGCGCTCAAGTTGCTCAAGCGCGTGCGCGACTATGCTCAAATGGCGAACTCAGCCGAAATTACCGCCAAATTTGTCAATCAAGCTTTGGATCTTTTAGCCATCGATACTTTGGGTCTAGATGAAAATGATCGCCGGTTTTTGACCTTATTGGTCACTAAGCATGATGGGGGGCCAGTGGGGCTCAGCACTATTGCGGCTACCGTGCGGGAAGATCCCGGCACTATTGAAGAAGTTATCGAGCCCTATTTAATTCAAGTTGGTTTTCTCAGACGCACCAACCAGGGAAGAGTAGTGACCAAGGCTGCTAAAACTCATCTCGGTTTGTAACTTCGCAACCAGATACGTTATACTGTATGTGGCTATGTTTAAAGATAAAGATGGCATCTCCCTGACCCCGAGTCAGACTTTAACTAAAATCATAAATCGCATTCTGGCTATTTATCTGGAATGGGTGACCGGCTTTCTTTGGTGGGGAGTGGGAAACATTCCATTGCATTCAGTGCGACGGGCTTTTTATCAACTGGCCGGAATGAAACTCGGGGCCGGCTCCACCCTCCACATGCAGGCTAGAATTTACGATCCTTACCACATAATTATTGGGTCAGACACACTCATCGGCGAAAAAGCCACGCTGGACGGGCGGAAACAACTACCAAATTCTCAAGGAGGTCTGGAGATTGGGAGTCATGTTGATATTGCTTCTGAAGTCATGGTCTGGACCAGCGAGCATGATCTTAAAGATCCCAAAATGGCAGCCATCGAAGCTAAAGTAGTTATCGGTGATTATGTTTTTATAGGTCCTCGGGCGATTATTTTGCCAGGTGTAACCATTGGCAAGGGAGCGGTAGTCGCAGCCGGAGCAGTGGTTACTAAAGATGTTCCCGAGCGAGCGATCGTGGCTGGAATTCCCGCTAAAATCATTGGGGAAAGAGCTCTAACTGACTATAACTATAAACTTGGTCGCCCTCGATGGTTTCAATAGCTTTAAAGTTTTATGTCACCAACTTCCTCAGTCATCCTGTCGATTGTGACTGTTTCTTACGAGACTCGTGAGTTGACTCTCAAAGCTCTAGAGTCAGTAGTAACTGAAATTAATCGATCTAAAATCTTAAAAAATCAAACTGAAATTTTGGTGGTCGATAACAACTCAAAAGATGGATCCGCTCTGGCCTGTAAAAAATTTTTAACCTCTCAGACCGGATTAGCTGGATTTCAAGTTTTAAGTAATCAAGTAAATTTGGGTTTTGCTCAGGCCAACAACTTAGCCTTGAAAATTGCCCAAGGAAAATATTTTTTATTACTGAATTCAGATACTATTGTGACCCCAATGGGACTGGAAAATTTGATCAAAACTTTTGAAAGTCACCCTTTGGATGAAACTTCAGCCCATCTGAGTTCGGCGGTTGGCAAAATTGATCGTCTCGGTTTATTGTCACCAACCCTGCTCAATCCTGACGGTTCACTTCAACATCAGGGTGGCGATCTACCAAATCTCTGGACCGTCTTGGTTCAAATGAGTTTTTTAGATGATTTACCTCTAATTGGTAAATATTTTCATTCTACACAACACACCGGAGCGGCTGGAGTTGCCAAACTTGGTACCCAAATTGATCAAACCAATTCCGGAATTTATCATCAGGGTTGGATCAGCGGTACTGCTCTAGGAATTCGACGTGAGGTAATCGAAGAAATTGGAGTTTTAGACGAAAACATTTTTATGTATGGTGAAGACATGGAATATTGTCTCCGAGCCAGCAATCATCATTGGGATATCGCTATTGATCAATCTGCATTTGTAATTCATTACGGCCAAGCCAGCTCGTCCTCAAAAAATGCGATTTTGGGAGAAATTAAAGGCTATCTTTATCTTTGGTCAAAACATTTTCCAGCCAGTCAGCTGCCAATCCTTAAACTCATCCTCCACGGAGGAATGTGGACTCGATTTTGGATTTATCAACTCCTGCGTCAATCCAGCCAAGCCTCAATTTACGCCGCAGCTTTAAAATTATTTAATTAACGATGTCAAAATCTCATCCCCACACTTCATCCTCTCAAACTTGGTTGATTAAGACCAAAAGTTGGTTGAACGCAAACATCATGCTAGTTTTAGCTGGATTTTTGGTGGCTTTTATTCCGCTTTATCCCAAATTGCCTTTGTTTGAGGCCATCCCTGGCTATATTGTTCGAGTCAGACTGGAAGATATTTTCATTTTGGTAACCTGCATGATTTGGTTTGTTCAGGTCAAAAGAGGTAAAATTGCTTGGAAAATTCCAGGCTTGTGGTTGTTGGTATCTTATGTCATTTTTGGGGTTTTGAGTTTGATTTCCGCCATATTTTTAATTCAAACCATTCCACTCCAACCACTCCATGTGGCCAAATCTGCCCTGCATTATTTTAGATATTTAGAATATTTTTCACTGCTGTTAATTTTATTTTCAGCCATTAAATCAAAAGCTGATGTGCTGAAGTTGCTAGTGATTAGCTTTATAACTGTAGCTGGAATTAGCATTTACGGATTTGGTCAAAAATATTATTACTGGCCAGTTTATTCCACTATGAACCGTGAGTTCAGTAAGGGAATCAGGCTTTATTTGACCGAACATGCTCGAGTTCAGTCCACTTTTGGAGGCCACTATGATTTAGCTGCTTATTTAGTAATTTTATTACCCATAATTTTGGCTTTGGCATTTAAAGTTTCTAATCGCTGGCTGAAGTTGGGACTTCACAGTCTTCATATTTTTGGAGTTTGGCTAATTGTGGTCACTGCTGCCAGGACTTCATTCGTGGGATATTTATTAGCAATTGGTATCGTATTGACTGGATTGTCAGCTGCCCAAACTTCCTGGAAAAATCGTATTGGGTATTTTTTCAGTCGTGGTAGCTTTTTAGGATTAATTTTGGGATTAACAATTTTGTTTTCCGGCCAAGACATTTATGATCGATTTTTACAAACTTTAGAAGGCTATCCAGCCGCTCACAACCTTTATCATTCATACAACAATCAACGAAAAAAACTCTTTCAAGCAAGTTTGGTAGCCATAGGTTTAGCGGAAGCCAATAAACCAGCACCGCCACCAAATTCAGTTGGAATTACCCAACAAGATCAAGAGCTTAAATCTGTGGTGGTGGCCTCAGATGAACGACCTGTGAGTGGTCGACCTTCAGATGTTTACGTTGAAGTTCCAGATCAAATTCAAGTCGCTACAACTTCCGCTACCGGTCAAACCACAACTATTACAGTGGATGTTCCCAGAACTTACTCATTTAATGCTCTAAAATATGGCTTATCAGCGGCAATTCGACTTGACACGTTGTGGCCTAGAGCCATCGCTGGCTTTTGGCGCAATCCTTTACTTGGCAGTGGTTACGCTACTTTGACAAAAGAATCGGTCTCGCAATTTACTGAAGCCGAAAGCACCGATAATAATTTTCTGAGAACTTTGGGTGAAACTGGTCTTTTGGGTTTTGTAACTTTTTATGGTTTGGTGGGGCTGGCTTTGATTAAAGCTGGAAAACTTTTTCATCAAACTCAAGACTGGGTTAAAGCTTTCAGTCTGGGTTTTATGGCTGCAACCATGGGATTATTATTAAACGCTATTTATATTGATGTCTTCGCTTCTTCAAAAGTCGCCTTCACTTACTGGGGTCTAACTGGGTTGATTTTAGCTCTCAGCCAACTTCAAACTTCTCACAAACTGACAAAACCAACTAAACTAACTTAACTTATGATGGCAAAATCTTGGTGGTTATCTTCAGCTGGACAACTTGGACTTATATTAATTTTGGCTGGGTGCCTGAGGCTTTATCGCATTACCAACCCTATTGCTGATTGGCATGCTTTTAGGCAAGCTGACACGGCTTCGGTGACCCGAGAATTTGTGAAGCATGGAGTTGATTTGCTTCGACCAACTTACCTAGATCACTCCAACATTCAAACCGGCAAAGACAATCCTCAGGGTTATCGTTTGGTAGAGTTTCCCATCATTAATGGTGGAACGGCTGTAATACTCCGAGCTCTTCCAGAATTACCCCTCGAACTAACTAGCCGATTGGCTTCCGTAGTATTGAGTTTAATAGCCATCGCGGCTTTATATGGTCTAGTCATGGATTTATCTGGAAAAAATCTGGCTTTTTGGTCAGCATTAACCATGGCTGTTTTGCCATATTCAATTTATTACTCCAGAGTTGTGTTGCCGGAACCAGGTTTATTGGCTAGTAGCTTAATTAGTCTTTGGGCTTATCAAAAATATCTTCAAAGACCTCAACTTGGTTGGTGGCTGCTCAGTTTAATTGCTTTGGCTTTGGCTTTTTTATTAAAACCTTTTGTGGTGTTTTTGGCCCCGGTTTTTATTGGTCTAGCTCTACAGCACCGAGGTTGGAAAATTTTAAAAAGTTTTGATTTATTGATTCTGGCCGGATTGGCGATTTGGCCTTTTATAGCTTGGAGAAAGTGGATCATGACATTTCCAACCGGAATTCCAGCTTCAGATTGGTTGTTAAATGGCAATGGCATTAGATTTCGTCCAGCTTGGTTTCGATGGTTGTTTTGGGAGAGAATTACTAAATTAATTTTAGGAGGAACTGGAGCAATTTTTGGAGTTATGAATTTATTTCATTTACCAAACTGGCGAACTCATCAACGCTGGAGTCAAGATTGGCTAATTTATGCCGCCTGGTGGCTGGGAATGTTGATTTATTTAAGCGTGATCGCCACTGGCAATGTACAACATGATTATTATCAAGTTTTTTTGTTACCAATAATTTGTATTACTTTAGCTCGAGGACTACTCTGGGCATCAAATCAACTTCATCAATTTTGGCCCAACTGGCCAATTTGGCTGGGTGTCAGTTTAGGTTTGCTGATTTCGGTTTTAGGCAGCTGGCACTGGGTGGGCGGTTATTTTAACGTGAATCATTGGGAATATGTTGAGGCCGGCCAAGTGGTCAATCAATTAACTCCGGTTGAGGCTCAAGTCATTGCTCCAGCTTTTGGTGACACCATTTTTCTATTTCAAACCAATCGAACTGGTTGGCCAATTGGTTTTGAGATTGATAAAAAAATTAGTCTTGGAGCTGATTATTACATTACCACCAGTTATGATGATGAGGCTCGCGAACTCGAACAAAAATTTGAAACCGTCGTCAAAACAGAGAAATATTTATTATTAAATTTGACTCAGCCCATTGCCACTGCTTCTGCCAAAAATATGCTGACTCCATAATTTATGAAAATCTTAATGTTGACTCCTTATTTGCCCTATCCTTTGCTTTCTGGTGGCCAAATTCGAACTTACAACTTGCTTAAAAAATTGGCTCATAAACACGAAATTACTTTATTTTCTTTAATTAAGAATAATGAAGAGCGTCAATATGTGACTGAGTTGGAAAAATACTGCACCAAAGTTAGAGTTTTTAATCGATCTCAAAAACCCTTTACTTTTCAAAATGTTTTTAAGGCTTTTTTCTCGAGTCATCCATTTTTGGTCATTCGCAACCATGCCCCCACCGCTATTAAAGCTATCGAAGAAGAACTCAATCAAAATCAATATGATCTAATTCATGCCGAGACGTTTTACATGATGCCGCATCTGCCCAGAACCATAATTCCCACCATTTTGGTGGAACAAACCATTGAATATCTAGGTTACGAGAGTTATGCCAAAAAAGCTCCATTTTTTCTGCAACCAATTTTAGAAATAGATATTAAAAAAATAAAAAAGTGGGAAAAATACTACTGGGAAAAATGCGATCGTTTGATCGTAATGAGTCAAGACGACCAAAAATATATTGGCGAAAAAATCTCAGACCCAAGCAAAATTGACGTGGTCTCAAACGGAGTTGATATTGAGTGGTTTAATCAAACTCCCCGTCGATTGCCAGACAAACCCACAATTTTGTCAGTTGGGACTTTCAATTGGTTGCCTAATGTTGAGGCGGTAAATTTTTTGGTCAAACAAGTTTGGCCAAAAATCAAACAACTGGTGACTGGAGCTCAATTGATGATTGTGGGTAATAATCCCACTCAAGAAATTTTTGACTTTGAAAAACATGATAAACAAATTAATGTGATAGGAAGAATTCCTGACATTCGAGAAGCTTTTAAAAAATCTCATGTTTTAGTGGCCCCAGTTTTTAGTGGCAAAGGCACTCGCTATAAAATCCTGGAGGCCATGGCTTGCGGCACGCCTGTCGTGGCCACAGCTATCGCAGTTGAGGGTTTGGGTGTCAAACATGGAGTTCATGTTCTAACTAGCAATACCGCTGATGGATTAGCCGAACTAACTGCTGAGGTTTTGAAAAATCATCAACTCTGGGAATCACTTTCAAAAACTGGCTATCAGTTTGTGATGGAGCGGTATAATTGGAATGTAATTTCAAAAAAACTTGACCAAATTTATCAGCAACTTGGAACCAACCACCGCCAACGGCCCAAGAAATAAATTATAAATATGTCTCCAACTTCCCAACCCAAATTTGATCTTAGCTTGATTATCTTAAATTTTAATGCTCAATTTTGGCTCAAAAAAACTTTAGAGTCACTAGAAGAATTTTATTTGAATCAGACAAAATTAAAAGTCGAGGTCATTGTAGTTGACAATCATAGTCTCGATGATTCAGTAACTTTAGTTAAAAAGAATTTCAAATGGGTTCGCTTAATTGAAAGCCCCGAAAATAATGGTTTTGCAGCCGGCAACAACCTAGCTTTAAAGGAAGTTCGTGGTCGCTACTGCATGCTGCTGAATAATGATCTCCAATTCACTCAAAAATCCAACTTAGATCAGTTGGTTCAATTTCTAGATAAAAACTCCAAGGTTGGTGTTGTCACTCCCAAATTAGTTTTACCCACTGGTGATTTGGATTGGGCCTGTCACCGTGGCGAACCCTCGCCTTGGGCATCACTAACTTATTTTTTCGGACTTGAAAAACTTTGGCCTGCCAATCCCAATTTCGGCCAATATCATTTAACTTTTAAAAACTTAAATGAAGTACATTTAATCGATGCTTGCTCCGGAGCCGCTTTGATGTTGCGAACCAGTGCTCTAGATCGAGTGGGTTTGTTGGATGAGCAATTTTTTATGTATGCCGAGGATCTTGACTGGTGTCGACGGTTTAGGGATGCAGCTTATCAAATTGTTTTTTTCCCCACCGTTGAAATAATTCACCACAAATATAAATCTGGAATCAAAAGTAATTCCAAGGCCACCGTTCTAAAAACTCATCAGTTTTTTTATGACACTATGTTGCAATATTACGATAAATATTATCGCCAACAATATCCAGAAATTTTTCGAGAACTTTTAAAGTTATTTATTTTTATGAAGAAAGGTGGTGTTTAGTTCAACGATAGTTGTGAGCTGACACTAAAATTAATTGTGGTTTCAAAACGAATTGGCATCGATTGTCGTTTGGCAGGACTTCATCATGCCGGAATTGGTCGATACGTTGAAAATTTAATTTTACGATTGCCAGNNATGTTATAAGTTGCGGTCCGGAGGGTTCTGCGAGGTGAAACTCCGATGGGAATTCGGGATAATGTTGTGCTTTTTGTTTGACTTGGCTCTGCAAGTCTGCAAAAATATTACTTGGGTTTGGTTTTTTCACGACCCAGCTCAAGCCAAAGCCATCGCTAAAGTTTGGCCCTCAAATGTGGAGCTGGTGTTTGTTCCCATCAAACATTATTCGTTCAAAGAGCAACTTGTTTTACCCAAGGTTTTTGGAGCCGCAAAACTTGATTTACTACATGTACCTCATTTCAACATTCCGTGGTTTTATCAAGGCCGGCTGTGGGTTACAATTCATGATTTACTCTGGCATGAACATCGCGGCAATCAGGTTACTACTCTAAATCCTGGAATTTACTGGTTGAAATACGGCTTTTATTTGATTACGGTTTGGTTGGCAGTTCATCGTAGCGAAAAAATTCTAGTACCAGCTCAAACAATTCGTCAAATTGTCCTCAAATATTATCCAGAAATAAATCAAAAAATTGTGATCACACCTGAGGGAGTGGGAGAGGATTATGCGGTTGCAGCTTGCCAAGCCTTAAAATCACCACTGGTTAGTCATAAGATCGAAACCCCAGAAACCTTAAGGTTAATTTATACCGGATCTTTGTATCCCCACAAAAATCTCGCTCTAGTTTTAAGAGCTCTGGTAAACCAACCAACCTGGCAATTAACGCTGGTAGGATCACGAAATATTTTTCAAAACCAAACTATTTCTTTAGCCACCAGTCTGGGAGTTTTGGATCAAATTAGCTGGCGTGGATTTTTGACTGATTTAGAATTAATTAAACTATATCGTCAAAGCCAGGCTTTGGTTCAACCGTCACTTTCTGAAGGTTTTGGTCTGACTGGTATTGAGGCCATGGCTGCTGGAACACTGGTTTTGGCAGCCAAGATTCCAATTTTTCAAGAAGTTTACCAAACTGCCGCAATTTATTTTGATCCTCACTCAGTAACTGATTTCGTGGCCGCGGTAAAACAATTATTGGGTTTGAGTCAAACTGAGCGTCAGGCCAAAATTCAGGCTGGTCTAAAGTTGAGTCAAACCTATGATTGGGCAAAATTAACTCAACTCACCTTAGAAACATATTTAACTCAACCAAAATTACCTGCTCTTAAATAATTCGGACTATGTCGACTTCCTGGCCTCCATCTCAAGTTGCCATTGTTTACGATCGGGTTAATACTCGCCATGGTGGAGCAGAACAGGTTTTGTTAGCTTTGCAGCAAATCTTTCCTCAAGCCGATTTGATAACTGCTGTGGCTGACCTTCAAAAAGCCACTTGGGCCAAAAAATTTTCTCAAGTCAAAACTTCTTGGCTGCAATATTTTCCTGGTGCTGCCCAGAATCACCGCTGGTTGGCTCAATTTATGCCCTTGGCTTTCGAGAGTTTTAATTTAAGGCACTATGATCTAGTTATTTCAGTTAGCAGCGCTGAGGCTAAGGGGGTGTTAACTATTCCAAATCAACTACATGTGAGTTATGTTTTAGCTCCCCCTCGGTATCTTTATCACCAACAGGTCGAACTGTTAAAAGCTAACCCCATCACTTCCTTGCCTGGTATTTATCAGTTGGCTAAAAAACTATTAAAATATCTAACCTGGTGGGACCAAGTAGCCATTTTTCGCCCTGATGTTTTAATCCCTCTCTCACTGCGAGTAACTAAGCAACTTCAAACTTACTATCATTTAACCAGTCATCAAATTCAACCCGTGCTTTATCCTCCAATAGTGACTCAAAAAACTTACTTAGCTGCCACTAACTTTAATGTTCCAACATCACCCTTTTTTCTCCAAGTGGGGCGACTGGTAGCATATAAACGAGCTGATTTGAGCCTTAAAGCCGCCGCCAAGGCCAATCTTTCTATTATCATAGTTGGGGTTGGACCAGAAAAAGCTAACTTAGTTCGCTTAATTCAACAGCTCCAGCCCCAGACTTCAGCCCAGCTCACTTTGATTGGGGCGGTTCGAGCGCCTCAACTTCAGGCTTTATATCAAAATTGCAGTGGAGTCTTAATTCCTGGTGCAGAAGATTTCGGTTTAACTGCTCTGGAAGCTAACGCTGCTGGTAAGCCAGTAATAATTTATCAAGCCGCTGGAGCAGCAGAAGTCATCAAACCTCAGCGACACGGATTATTACTGAAAAATCAAACTGTCTCAGAGTTGGCTCAAGCCATGCAAAGTTTATTAAAACATGTCTGGGAACCCCAGCTCCTGCGCCAAAACGCCGCCAAATATGATACAAGTATCTTTACCACAGAGTTAATCTTTCGTCTAAAACTGCTGTGGAAACATCATCAAAGTCAATTGAAAACAATTTGAAAGTTACCATGAATCAAACTCACACCTTTGCAGTTGTTTTAGCCGGCGGTGGGGGCACCAGATTGTGGCCCAAATCTCGTAATGTCACTCCCAAACAATTTCTAAAGTTAACTGGTTCAAAAACCATGATGCAAATCGCGGCAGAACGACTGTCGAAACTTGTTCCTTGGGATCACATCATTGTGGTTACAAATCAACTTTATCTTGAGGAGGTTAAGCTTCAGCTTCCTGAAGTTCCAGCTCAAAACATTATTGCTGAACCAGAAAAACGCGAAACAGCTTTAGCCATGTTGGCGGGAGCCTTGTTTGCCAAAGCCATGGATCCAGAGGCAGTAATCATTAACGCAGCTTCCGATCATGTCGTGCTAGATGAAGCAGAGTTCATCAGAGTGATGAATCAGGCTGCCACTATCGCAGCGACTGAGGCCAAACTAATCACTGTGGGGATCACCCCAACTTATGCTCACACTGGCTTTGGGTATATTGAAAGTGGTGTCAAACTTAAGGATTTAGCCGAAAACCTACCTCTTTTGGAGGTAAAAAGTTTTCGAGAAAAACCTGATTTCGCCACTGCTCAAGCCTTTATTAAGACCGGTAAATACTACTGGAATGCCAATATGTATGTTTGGAAAGCCACTCATTTAAAGGCGGCTTTCGCAAAATATTTACCTAAACTTTATGCTCAAACCGAACAACTGGACACTTTAAATCCAGAAAGCTTTCACCAAGCACTCCCAGCTATCTACAGTCAAGCTCCATCCATTTCTATTGATTATGCCATCAGTGAAAAAGCTGACAATTTAGTGTTAATTCCAGGTGATTTCGGTTGGAACGATGTGGGAGATTGGAGGGTGGTGCACGATCTAAGTGCCAAAGATGATCAACAAAATGTTTTAATGTCTGATTCGAGTGCTGGAAAAATTTTAGCTCTTCACGCCAACCAAAATTTGGTTAACACTACTGGAAAATTAGTAGCTTTAGCTTATGTGAACGATTTAATCGTTGTCGACACTCCAGAAATTCTTTTGATTATCAATCGCGATCACAGTCAAGAAATTAAGAAAATTGTGGAAGAGCTTAAAAAAACTGGTGCCACCAGTTATCTTTAAATTAATTTATGTTATTAAATTATTCGTTTCAAAAAAGGCTTTTAGATTTAACGGTCGCCATCATTCTGACCCTGGCCTTTTTGCCAGTGTGGTTGGTGGTACCAATTTTGATCTATCTTGATTCGGGCTGGCCGATCATTTTTAAACATCGCCGAATTGGTAAAAATGGCCAGGAGTTTGAACTTTTCAAGTTTCGATCAATGGTCAAAGATGCTGATGAAATCTTGCACAAAAAAAACAAAATTTTGCTGGAAAAATTTAAAAAGGGTGATTGGAAGGTTGAGGCCAAAGAAGATCCTCGAATTACCAGACTAGGGAGAGTTTTGCGTTCACTGACTATTGATGAATTTCCCCAACTCTACAATGTTTTGCGCGGAGAAATGAGCATGATTGGTCCTCGAGCCTATTTGCAAGCCGAGCTAACAGATCAAATTACCAAGCATCCTGAAACCAAAATTTTAGTTAAAGATATTCTCTCGATAAAACCCGGCATCACTGGTCCCTGGCAAACCAGTGGTCGTAATGAGGTACCATTTGTTCAAAGAGCTCAAATGGATGCGACTTATGCTCGAAATCGAAACATTTGGATAGATATTAAAATTTTATTCCGCACCCCTCGAGCCATGATCTCGAAGTGGTAATTTTTCCCATCCTGCAGAGCCGATTAGCTTTTGGTATACTGACAGAACTATGTTTGAATCAGAATCAACCCGCCCAGATCTCAATCAATTTGTTGCTCATCAGTCCGTCGCTCCGGTGACGACAACCACATCCAAAATTCGACCCTTAAACCTAGATGACAATCCTAGAGCAAAAATGGTTTTAAAGCCCTGGCAAAAATGGCTCTTGGGAAGCGCAATTTTTTTGGGTCTAGTGATAGTCTTGGGTGGACTAATGGCTTTTCAAGTTTACACAGTAGCTCAAGAGTTAAAATCTCAAGCTCAAGAAGTTGAGATCTTGGCTCGAGGTTCTTATGACGCTTTTAAGGCTCAAAATCTGCCGGAAACTGAAGCAAAGTTGCAGCAAGTTCAAGACAAGTTTCAGGGAGTTAAGGCAACTTACCAAAAATTGAGTTTTTATGGCAAAATTCCAATAATTGGAGCCTATTACCAAGATGGGGAAAATGCTTTGATTGCAGCTGAGCACGGTATCGCGGCAGGCTTGAAAGGCTCTAAAGCTATTACGCCTTATGCCGATGTTCTAGGATTTAAGGGTGAGGGAACTTTTGCTGGGGGCACAGCTGAAAACCGAATTAAAATTTTGATTGAGACTCTGGATAAAGTTGAACCAGTTTTTGACGAAATTATCGGCGAATTGACTTTGGCCAATGAAGCCTTAGCCAAAATTAATCCCCAGCGTTACCCGGTTTCATTTCAAAACAAAGAAGTTCGCCCCAAACTCATGGCTATTCAAAAAACTAGTGCTGACTCCCTGCAAATGATTGGTGAGTTTAAACCTGTGATTCAACAATTGCCCAGTATTGCTGGAGGCAAGGGTCAACGCAGAAAATATTTGGTTTTGTTTCAAAACAACAACGAGTTGAGACCAACTGGAGGATTTTTGACTGCTTATGCCGTAATTTATGTTGAAGATGGCAAGGTGGCACTAGAAAAATCAGATGATATTTATGAACTAGATAAGAAATTTGCCAAAAAAATCGCTATTCCAGTTGAGTTGGGAAAATACTTGACCACCGAAAAATATTTCAATCTTCGAGATATGAATATTTCACCTGATTTTAAAATCTCGATGGACCAGTTTTTCGAAAATTATCAAACTATTAAATCTGAACCAAGTAATGTTGATGGCATTATCGCTATTGACACTGAAGTTTTGAAAAAATTGGTAGCCATTTTGGGGCCGATTGAAATTCCTGGTTATGGTACTTTTAGTGCTGAAATTGATAAGCGATGTGATTGTCCTCAAATTGTGTATGCTCTCTCAGAAATCATCACCAAACCCACTCCCTATTTGCGGGCTGATCGAAAAGGCATTTTGGGTCCAATGATGCAAACTATTCTCACCAAAGCCTATGGCGCTCCCAAACAACTTTGGCCTCAATTGTTCGAAATGGCCTGGCAAAGCTTGGAAGGTAGAAATATTCAAATGTATTTCATGAATGAGCAGGATCAGGCCGCAGCTCTGGCTGTTAATGCTGGAGGACGCATGCTAGCTCCAGCTAATGGCAAAGATTTTCTCGCCATTGTGGATGCCAATCTTGGTGGCGCCAAATCAAATTTGTTTGTAGATTATGAAGTGAAACAGGTCGTTTCTAAACCAGAAAATGGTCAATTAACCAAAACAGTTGAGATCACTTATCGCAATACCAGAAAAGGCGACAACTGCAATCTTGAAGCTGGATTATTGTGTCTCAACTCAACTTTACATGACTGGAATCGACTTTATTTACCAGCTGGAACTAAACTGATTGAGGCCAAAGGTTATACCAAAACCGCTAAAACTTACGAAGAAAACGGCTTTGTAGTAGTGGATGGTTTCTTCAATCTCGAACCTCTGGGCACGGCCAAACTGATTTTCACCTACACAGTCCCGTATGCTGATGCCGATAACTATGAGGTAACACTTTGGAAACAGGGTGGAATTGATCAAATTCAAGTATTAATGGATGTTGAGGGTGGAGAAGAACAACTCACCCTAGTCAAAGATCAGGTCTACACCACCAAGTTTTGACGCTAACAAAACCTATGGCCAGAACCCACAGTATCTTGACTCAAGGTCTGGTTTTAAAACGCATTAATACCGGTGAGGCTGATCGAGTGGTGACTTTGTTAACTCCAGATTTAGGTAAAATTGTGTGTTTAGCCAAAGGAGCTCGCAAGTTAATTTCCAGTCAACGTGGAAATTTAGAACCAGGCAATCGAGTTAAAGTTTTTTTGATCCCCACCAAGTCAATGATGTTGCTAACACAATCAAAATTACTCACAGATTTGGGAATGTCCTGGCAAAACTTGAGTCAACTTCGGCGAATTACTCAAATTTTAGAAATTGTTGATCGCCTAATTATTGAGGCTGAAGCTGATCCTCAGCTTTACCTCCAGGTTGGAGAACTATTGACAGCCATTCAAACCCAAACTGCCAGCGACACTCAAGTCCGCAATCAACTCGATATGATCATTCAAAATCTTGGCCACCCTAGTCTTGAGAACACCAAACATCACACTATCAATGATTACGTCACCGAACTTGTGGAACACAAACTTCATAGTTTCGAGTATTTAAAAGTTTCTTAATGTCATTTATTCTCAGAAGAAATGACTGTGGAAAAAGCTACTATAATCGGCTTCAAACCGGTGTTACAATAAGCTTCAGACTTTGATCCATTTGGCAAGTGGGGAGTCATTTGAAAATTAAAGATTGAGTGGACTAGTTGACTTTAATCACTAGTTAAAGAGGGTGGAACCACGATTCCTTCAAAAGAACCGTCCCTTTACAGTATTTCTTATTTGAACTGCTGTGGAGCGACGGTTTTTTACAAGTTGTTTCACGCTAAAAGGCAACTATGACTAAGCCAACTCAAGCTCCACCCAAGATTAATCTCGATATCATTGTGGCATTAGCCAAACGTCGGGGGTTTGTGTTTCCCACCTCAGCAATTTATGGCGGTTTGGCAAATTCCTATGATTATGGACCAGTTGGGGTTCAACTCCTTAAAAACATCAAAGATCTTTGGTGGAAAGAGTTTATTACTGGCCGAACTGACATGGTTGGATTGGATAGCCAAATCTTACTTCACCCCAAAACTTGGGAGGCTTCCGGTCATGTCACAGCTTTTAACGATCCTTTAGTTGAGGATATTAAAACCAATAAGCGGTACCGGGCTGATCATTTAATCAAGAATTGGGTTGAAACCAAATTAATTCAAAATCCAACTGACTCTGCTTGGCAAGATTTTAGTGTTGAAAATCTGAAACTAGCAGAAATGGGAACTTTCATTACTGAACATCAAATTCTGAGTCCTGAAGGCAATCCTTTGTCCGCTCCCAAGGCCTTTAACTTGCTATTTGAGACCGCCATTGGGACTGTCGCCGGCGCCAAAGCTAAAGTTTACCTGAGAGGTGAGACGGCTCAGGGAATTTTTTCCAATTTTAAACAAGTTCTCGATTCAACTCGAGTGAAATTGCCGTTTGGAATTGGGCAGATTGGTAAGAGTTTTCGTAACGAAATCACTACCGGTCAGTTTGTTTTTCGAACTTTAGAGTTTGAACAAGCCGAAATTGAATATTTTTTTGATCCTGAGGCTTCAGATTGGCAATCCATCATGACTGGTTGGAAAGATTCAATGTGGCAATTTGTGACCACTACTCTAGGCATTAAATCTGAAAATCTTCGCTGGCGCCAACACACCGACAAAGAACGCAGTCACTACAGTCAAGACACCTATGATTTAGATTTTAATTACCCTTTTGGATGGAGCGAACTTTGGGGCATTGCCTATCGCACTGATTATGATCTGAAGCAGCACATGCAGTTTTCAGGCGAATCTTTGGGATATCTGGATCAAAATACTGGGCGAAAATTTATCCCTCATGTGATTGAACCGGCGGTTGGAATTAATCGTTTGTTTTTAATGATTCTGTGCGATGCTTACCGGTTTGATGAAACCAAACAAAGAGTGGTTCTAGAGCTGACACCCAAATTAGCACCTTATCAATTGGCAGTTTTTCCTTTAGTCAAAAACAAGCCCGAGTTAACCACAAAAGCCGAGAGTCTCTTTCAAATGATACGCCAAAACTATCGGACTATTTGGGATGATCGGGGTAATATTGGCAAACGTTACTTAGCTCAAGATGAAATTGGCACCCCATTTTGTATGACTGTAGATTACCAAACTCTCGAAGATGATACGGTGACACTTCGAGATCGAACCACAACAGAACAAACCAGAGTTAAAACATCAGAGCTTGAGTCTAAGCTCGCAGCTATGATAGGCTAAATTCCTATGAAAAAAACGTTTTTAATCGGTGGTTTAGTAGTCCTAGGTTTGACTATTTTGAGTGGAGGAGGCTGGTGGTTGACCCATCGACCTCAAACTTCAACTCAAACCCCAACCACTGAAAAAAAGAAGAAGGTTTCTGTGCCAGTAAATGTTATTGATCAGGCTTTGCGGCCTTTTGTGTCAGTTTTACCCACAGCTGATGGCAAAAACATTTTGATTTCAGTTCAAAGTTTGAAAAAAACTGCCACTGAGGCTGAGTATGAGTTGGAATACCAAGCCGGGTCTCTGCTCCAGGGAGCTTTTGGAACTATCAAATTGGCAAATCTTCCTTCGGAAACTAAAGTTTTGCTAGGGAGCTGCTCGGCTGGAGGAGCTTGCACTTATCATACTGAGGTTCAGGGAGGCACTTTACTCATGCGTTTTGCCGGTCCTGAAGACTATGCTCTCAAAACAGATTGGAAATATATTGAAAATAAAACCCAGGAAACCGCCTTTAGTTCTAAAGATGGTAAATTTCAAGTTAGTGGTACTCAGTTAGCCAAACAAAAACTTTTAATTATTTCTAATAGTCCAGGATATCCCGGAACTCCACCTGGAACTGTTGTCTCTGAGTCATACATTTTGGCCTCAAATGATGCGATTAAAGGTAAATTTAAAATTAGTCTTCGGGCTAAAGAAGCTGGAAAACTTAAAATTATGGGTTGGAATGGCCAGGCCTGGGTAGACTTTATTACCACTCCAGATAAAGATGATGATAAATTTGTCAGCGCTGATGTGGAGTTAATGCGAGTATACTTAGTCGTTAATGAGAAATGAGTTTTTAACCAGGAAACTTAGTAATTTGTTTTTTTTGCCTATCTTAGTGATTGCTTTAGGATTTGGCGGAATTTTTTTTGTTCCTCAATTTCGATTAACTTATTTGACTGTCGCGGCCATAAATAACGACTCTTTAACTTTAATCCCCGAGATCATTCCTTTTTCTGATCCAGAAATTATGACAGCCCAACGGGGTCTTTATATGAACAATGGTAGCGAATTGGCTAAACTACCCACTGTGGCTCAAGATTCCTATCGTCGCTACACCTGGAACCAATTTGAAACAAGTCAGGGAACATATAATTGGACTGAAATTGATAATCACATTCAAACTGCAATTTCTTTAGGTCAGAAATTTGCTTTTCGCATCCAAGCCATGAAAAGTAATCATTCTGGCGTTTCATATCTCCCCAGTTATTTAACCAATGATCAATCAGGCAAATGGGTCAACGGGACATTTTTACCAGATTGGAATAATGAATTTTTCTTGAATCGGTCTCAGCAATTACTAGTTGCTCTGGGGGATCATTTAAGAGCGAAGGGTTATGAGAATCAAATTAGCTGGATTGATATCGGAATTTTTGGTCAATATGGGGAGTGGTATGTCGATAAATCGCTTTATCCCAGTTCATGTGACTCTAGCCGGCCAGGACAAACTGATTGTTTTGCCAGCGATGCAAATTTAAAAAGGGTCATTGACATGCATCGATTGGCCTTTCCCAACACCAGATTATTGATCCAAGCTGGCACTTACCCAGATCCAGTTATTTATGCCATGGATTTATCAGATCAAATTGGTTGGCGAGATGATTGTTTGGGGACTCCAGGCTACTATAATTTTGAGACAAACAGCAATTACACTCAAATGTGGTCGATTCTCAAAAATCGCTGGCAGACCGCTCCAGTCGTTATGGAGTATTGTTCGAGTGGAATTTATTTAGATCACGCTGACCCGAATCAAGATGATGGAGCTCGTCAAATTGCTTATTATCACACTAGTTCCATTGGCAATCATAACGTTACGTTTGACACTGAAAATACCATAGATAAATTTTTAAATAATGCTAAGCACGCTGGCTATCGCTATCAGATTAAATCTATCATGATTCCCTGGCTCGCTCCCAACGACGGGAGTTCTTTTGATATTGTCTCAAGCTGGGAAAACGTTGGTAATGCCCCAACCTACGAACCCTGGCAAATCACTTATCGTTTAATCAATATCGATAACCAGGTAATATGGGAAGGGAATTCTAGTCTTAATTTACAAAAACTTTTACCCACCACAACTGGTCAAACTCAAACTGATAGCTTTAAACTTTCCACAGTAGTTCCGGCTGGATCATATTCGCTTCAGCTCATTATCACCGATTCCAGAGCCGCTGCAAAAAGATTCCCAATGGGTTTGGCTATCAAAGGCAGAGCTGCTGACGGGAGTTATTTTTTGGGCAAAATTACAGTAGGCAATCCAGTTATGACCCCAACTATCGGTGCCACACCAATTCCCACAGCCACACCAGTTCCCACAGTCGTTCCTACAGCCACACCAGTTCCAGTTAATTCAGGTCCGGTTATCACAGTCATCTCTCCTAAAGATAATGCCACTATATTTAGAAGTGTTTGGATTGGAGCCAAGGTCTCTGATCCTGATGGCATCTATCAAACCAAATTTTGGTTTGATAACGTTTTAGTGAAAACCTGTCACAAAAATGAAACAAATTGTAATTATACCTATAAAGCTAACTTTACCACTGGCAATCACGCTATTTTAATCGAGTCATTTGACAACAGCTCTAACAGAAATCGATCTCAAGTCATAATTACGGTTAAAAAATAATTCCTGAATAAGTTTGAAGTTATTTTTGCCCCTTTTTTGGGGTTATTTTTTTGCATAAAAATATTGTTATCGGCCTATATCAGAGATTTATTAATCTCTAAATAGTAACTGAATTAATTAATTATTGGTTCGTTTTTCTTGAGAAATACCCGAAGCTTTTTTGGTATTTACAAGTATTAAGAATTGCGCTATTTTAATAACAGGTAAAAAATGGTAAACAATCCTATAGAGTTAAAAGACGATGTTTATTGGCAAATACTATCATCGTCTGGAAACTCAAAATCGCATCTCTCTGCCTAAAAAATTTCGAGAGATCAACGAAACTTGGATTGTGACTCGAGGATTAGACGGCTGTTTATTTTTATTTCAACCAGCCGACTTCAAATCTCAGTTAACCGAAATTGCCAACCGCTCTTTGACAAAAAAAACCAATCGCGACTTAGTCAGAATCATGACTCATGAAGCTGTTGAATTAACTTCAGATCCAGCTGGTCGAATCCATCTGCCCGAGTATTTGACCAAATTGGCGCACTTAACTGATGACGTAGTAGTAGTCGGTAGTCTCCATCACCTTGAATTGTGGGACCTAACTATTTATCACGCCTATGTTGATCAACTAGAAAACCAAGCGGAAGCCATCGCCGAAGCCGTTGAGCTTTAACACAAACAAAAATGATTGATTCACACTTTAGCGTTCTTAAAAATGAGGTTCTGGACTGGCTCAAACCTCAAGCTGAGGCTTGGTATTTGGATGGAACTTTTGGCCGAGGTGGTCACACTGCAGCCATTTTAAAAACCGGAGCCAAAGTTATCGCTCTGGATTTTGATCAAAAGGCTATCTCAGCTGGAATGGTAAAATTCAAAGCTGAAATTGCTCAAAAACAATTGTGCTTAATCCGAGAAAATTTTACCCAGCTTGATCAAGTTCTGCGGCAGCTAGCTCAAACTCAATTACCAGACTTGAAACTTAGCGGAGCTGTGTTTGACTTTGGTACCAGCATCGAGCAGCTTAAATATGACAATCGGGGTTTGAGTTTTGATCAACCCGACCAACCCTTAGATATGAGGCTAGACGACAGGCTAGGAGTAACAGCAGCAGATTTGCTTTTAGCTTTGCCAGAAAAACATCTAGCTCAACTTTTTTCTGAGTATGGCGGTGAACATCAGGCTCGAAGTTTAGCCAAAGCTATCGTTTTTGAACGCCAAAAACATCCCGAAAAACTCAAAACAGTTGGTGACTTTTTAAGCATCACTGCCAAGGTTTTACCTCCCAGGCATGGTCATTTGAACCCAGCCACCAAAGCTTTTCAAGCTCTCCGCATCGCCGTCAATGATGAGTTGACCAATATTCAAGTCGCTTTACCTAAAGTTTTACCCTGGCTCAAATCCGGAGCTAGACTCGTCACCATCGCTTTTCATGAGGGTGAAGACCGCCTGGTAAAAGATTGGTTTTTGGAATGGGAGGCCGCTCAATTCGGAAATATTTTGACTCAAAAACCAGTCATAGCCTCCGAAAGTGAACTCAGCCTCAACTCTCGCAGTCGCAGTGCTAAATTGCGAGTCTTTAGTAAAAATTAATTAACAGTTATTAAAAAAAACCACCATGACATTGACACCTCGTCTCATCACCACCGGATACACTCTAGTTTTAGGAGTGGTGTTGTTTCAAGCTTTTAGCACAATTTTCCAGGCGAGTTTGGGACTTCATGACTCTCAACAACTTCAAGTACTACAGCGTCAAAAACAACAATTAGAAATTATTCATGCCGAGTTAGCTCATCAAGTTGCCTCCCAAACTGCAATTAAACCAATTCAACTGACTCTAGCAACTGAGTTTACTCCAATTACCAAATTCTTAACTGCCAGCCAACACACAAGTGTGGCTTGGCGTTAATTTGCGCTACACTAGGGGTCTATGACCAAATCAGCGGTGAGTTTTTCCAACCGAGAAACCTGGGTTTTGGTTAGTTTCTGGAGTGTGGCCATTATTATTGGCATCAGACTTTTTTATTGGCAGGTCATTAAGTCAGCCGAGCTTCAAACTGCCGTCATTAAACAAACTCAACGAAAACTGTCACAAATCGGGGAGAGAGGTCAAATTTTTACCAGCGATGGTTATTTATTGGTAGGTAATCAACCCTACTATCGATTACTGATTAATAAAACCAAATCTTCTATTTCTGCTTCTGCCCTAGTGGATTTATTAATCCCAATCTTAATTACTGAAACTCCGGATTATTTTTTGGCTACTAGTTCTGCCACCCAAGATTTTGTTAAACAAGAATTAACCTCACAGTTACTAAGCCAATTAGCTCGATCAGCCACCGTGGTAACTCTCAGAGCTAAAATCTCCTCTGAAGTCAAAACTGCTGTTGAAAAACTCGCGTTGCCAGAACTTCAATTTGAAACCATTTCGGGTCGATACTATCCTGAAGCCTCGATGGCAGCTCAAGTTGTGGGTTTTGTGGGTAAAACCGAAACTGGGGAAGATCAGGGTTATTTTGGAATTGAAGGGGCTTTGGATGGAGAACTGGCTGGAAAATCCCAAACTCGAACTGTTTTAACCGACGCTTTGGGCAAAGCTTTGCCTGGAGAAAAGCTTAATTTTGAGATTCCCGTGGCTGGGAGAGATGTGGTTTTAACCCTTCGCCGGGATCTGCAACAATTGACTGAAGAATTTTTGGCCAAAGGAATTGAGAAATATGGAGCCAAAGCAGGTGAAATTATCCTCATGGAGCCTGCTACTGGCAAAATTCTGGCTTTAGCAGCTTGGCCCAACTATTTGCCAGCTTATTACTATTGGTACGATTCAAGCCTTTATAAAAACCCCAGTGTGGTTAATCTCTATGAACCGGGCTCAACCTTCAAAACTCTAACTGTTTCTGCCGGTCTGGACAGTGGCGTCATCACTCCAGAAACTGTTTGCACCACTTGCGCCGGACCAAAAATTATTGGCAAATATGCCATCAAAACTTGGAATGAAGAATATCATCCCAATATCACTATGACTCAAGCTCTAGAAAAATCTGATAACGTCGCCATGGTGTTTGTGAGTGATTTGTTAGGCAAAGATCGTCAGGTAGAGTACCTCAGGAAATTTGCTATTGGCGAGCCACTTCATCTCGACCTTCAAGAAGACACCCAAACTCCTTTTCCGACTCATTTTGGACCAACGGAATTAGCCACCAGCGCTTTTGGTCAGGGCATTAGTACCACTAGTTTACAGTTAGTCAGAGCGGTCGGAGCTATCGCCAATCATGGCTACATGATGCGACCTCAAATTGTCGCCAAAGTCATTGATAAACAAAGAAATCAAGAGCTGCCAATTCAGCCAATCGTCGAGCGTCAAGTTATTTCACCTCTGGCCGCTGAACAAGCCACCACCATGATGGTGAGTTCGGCCCTGCATGGCGAGGCTCAGTGGGCAGTTTCAAAGCGCTACACTATTGCCGGTAAAACCGGCACCTCCCAGATCCCAGGTCCGGGTGGTTATCAGGCAGACAAAACCATTGCCAGTTTTATTGGTTTTGCTCCCCCCATCAACCCTCAGGTTTTGATTTTCGTCAAACTGATTGAACCAACTAGTAGTCCCTGGGCTGCCGAAACCGCTGCTCCGCTTTGGTTTCATTTAGCTGAAAAAGTTTTTTTGCTCTTGGGAATTCCGGCTGATAAATAAATCAGCTTACTTTGAGTCAGCCTGACCTTCAGCAATCGCCATGATTTTTTCCAAATCGTTTTGAGTGGCTTCCGGTGAACCTTTGAAGGTTAGGGTGATTCTGGTTTGATTGCGAGATCTAACTAATTTTAAATCAACTGGAGTCTGGCAATAACTCTTCCAGGTTTTGGCCCAGGCTTTAACTTGCTCATCTGGCTGAGTGATTGGCCGACCTCCTGCTTTATCCTGACCTGATTCTGCTAAATCACGATATCGTCGAGCCAATTCCTCTGCCCGTCTCACTGAGCCACTTTCCTTTAAGATGATTTTGTAGCAATCGATCATGTCCTGCTCATTGGGAATGCCAGCTAAAGCTCTGGCGTGACCTTCGGTAATTTGCTCACCCATTAAGCCATCAGTAATGGCATCAGGCAACTCCAACAGTTTTAAAGTGTTACTTACATATGAAGCTGATTTGCTAACTCGGATGGCCACTTGACCAGTGGTCAAACCAAATTCTCTGATTAATTGTTGAAAAGCCTGAGCTCGCTCAATCGGGTTAAGATCAATGCGCTGAACATTTTCCACAATCGCCATCTCCAACATACCCTTGGGAGTGGTTTTGCGGATATGAACCGGCACATCAGTCAAGCCAGCCTCTTTGGCCGCTCGCCACCGTCGCTCGCCAGCAATAATTTGATAACCAGCCGGGGTTTGAGCCACTACGAGCGGCTCCAGAACACCATAAGTTTTAACTGATTCCACTAAATCCTGAAGTTCAGATTTTTTAACTTTATCTCGAGGTTGAAATGGATTGGGTTGAAGCTGATTGATTGGGAGGGTTTGAGTGGGTAAATTCGCCATAGATATAGATATAGCATGAAATCACCAGTTTTCACAAGAGCTATTTTCACAAATTATTTCCTCCAGTTTCACAGTCAAGATGTTGGGTTAGTTTTAAATCTGAGTGTCAAAAAACCTGAGCAAAAACTAAAAACTGGCCTAGTTTGATATAATAAGCCTGCCACCAGTTCATGATTCAGCGCCAGATCGCCTGGCGCGGAAAGGAGAAAACCCATGAACAAAAAACCGGGGATTGATTTTTGGCTGGTAACAGCCATAACAATCCTTACTGCGTTCCTCACGGGGACGCAGTTGACAGTTCTCTGGGGTTACGCCGAATTAGGCTTAACCCCGCCAAGCGGCGTTTTAATCAACGCCGCCTGCATTTTTTTGGCGTTTGCGCTTGGGGCGGCCAGGGTATTGGCCGTCCTTTTTAAGAACGCTTTTCGCTAACCGCGAGGGAAAGGCTGCCGGTGGCACAGCTTTTCCCTCCATTCGGGCTCGCGTCCAAAAACGCGAGCCCTTTTCTTTGACCAAAAATCCCACCGTTGTGGTGGGATTTAAACTTACAATCTGAAAATTTTTGAAACCTATCCAGTCACTACATTGACCACGGTTTTGCCGAATTTTTTGGAGAATAAAACTACCCCCTCAATTAAACTGGAGATGGTGTAATCACGACCCAGATTGACGTTTTTGCCGGGTTTATATTTAGCACCTTTTTGGCGCACAATGATGTTGCCAGGAATAACTTTTTCACCACCGAATTTTTTGAGACCATGACGCCGGCCATCGCGGTGACCCTGAGA
>DOZC01000010.1 GCA_003518205.1 Minisyncoccota bacterium
GTTCGTCAACTGACTAATGAATTGGGCAAACAACAAGCTGAGGTTTTACCCGGCTGTCCAGCTGAGGTCATCGGTTTTACGGAAGCGCCTGAGGTGGGTTTAGTGGTGCGAGAAACAGGCTTGGATTATTCCAGTACCGAGGATGAGGTTTCAGCTCTAGTAGCTGAGAGTGGGTTTACAAATATTGGAGCGGCTGGCGGGGTGCAGGGTTTCGATGTCAGTCAGCTAGATTTCTTGTTGGGCGAGAAACAAAAACTCAAACTTTTAATCAAAGCTGATGTCAAAGGTACTCTCGAAGCAATTCTGCAGGTGTTGGATAAGGAAAGCATCGAGTTATTGTCCGCTGGTGTTGGTCAAGTTAACGATCAAGATGTGGCGTTTGCGCACACCGCCGGGGCTTTAATCATCGCTTTTGGCGTTAAAGTGCCTAAAAACATGAAGGCTCAAGCTAAAGCTCAAGGCGTCAAGATCAAAGAGTACGACATCATTTATCATTTGATCGAAGACCTTCAGCGCCAGATGTTGAAGCTAATGGAGCCGACTATCGGCGAGGTCACCACTGGCGAAGCTGATATTTTGCAGATTTTTGAAATGCGCGGCGAGAAAATTGCCGGCGTCCGAGTGCGCATCGGTGAGATTAAGCACAACGACCGATTGCATCTGAAGCGCGGCGAAGCCATCGTGGCTGACCCAGTGATCAAGTCCATCAAACACGGCAAAGACGACATCTTGGTGATCAAAACCAAAAACGAAGCCGGCGTGGTTTTCAAGAACAAAAAACTTGATTTTCAGGTAGGCGACGTTCTGTTGGCCTACAAAGATGAAGACGAAGTGGAACGTGTAGAATAAGTTTTGGTAATTAAAAATCATTGTCTAGGAATCGTCTATGGTATTTCCAAAAGAAGGACCTTTTACAGCCGAAGAAGCCGAAGCAGAAATTGGTATAGGTTTTATAAAAATGGCCGATTTTATTGCTAGATTAACTGTTCCAAATCCAGATCAGTCTAAAAGCAAAAAGAATCAAGTTATAGCTTATTTAGCTAGTTTGTCCCAGTCAAGAGCTGACATGATTGTGGGAAAAATTAAATTTGATGCCAATTTTTCAATGTTTAAAGTGGCCATTGCTGAGGTTAGATCTCAACTTGTCCAGCAAACTGAAAAAGAATCTCGTGTTGGCGATGTCAAAACAGTCCTAACTTTTGGCGCTATGGCTGGTGGAGCTGAAATAACTCGTCGAATTGAGCTTTTGGCTAAAGGGATGGATCAAGAATATTTTTGTGAAGTTGCGCCCAAAAAAATTGTGGCTGAAATTAAACGTGAGCTTGACCAGGAGCTGGCTACTAAAGAGTTGAAAATTATTATTCAAGCGAGTAGTGATGATGATGTGGGAATTGAAATTACATCTAGTGATGGAATTCATCTGCTAACTGTTTTAATCGAGAGATCGCAGCGTCTTAGTGAGTTTGATGGTGAGCCGATGGAAGTCACCACGGTAAAAATTAGCAAAAGTAATAATAAATATTTAGCTGAATTATCTATAAGTCATGCGGTCGGTTTTGTTTCAAATTTACGTGCAGCTATGCAAGACGGAGATGTTGATTTAGCTGAGGGAGTGAACTTATTTTTGCAAGGTGCTGAGAGTATTGATAAAGTTGGCAAGAAGATTAGTTTGGGTGAACAAATCTTTGGCGTCATGAATACCTTGTTGGTTGAATCTGAAAGAAAATACAAAACTACTAGAAGAATTAGTCAGGGTCAAAAATATCAGGATGCTAAAGATGCCAAAGATGCCAGAATTTGTGCTGGTTGCGGTATGGATAAAGTTAAAGATGCGGGTGCATGTCTCAGTTGCGGCATGCCATATTCTTTCAAAAGTTAACTAGTATCCGCCATCTGCTATAATACCGGCATTAACAGGAAGACTATCCTGATTGGCTGGAAGTTTGGCGCGGTGCCGACCTGCCACAAAAGCGAATCAGCGATGGGAGAAAGATACCTATGGCCTTAAATAAAGCCAAAAAAACCGACATTATCAAAGCCTTTCAAATGTTCGAGGGCGACACCGGCTCTCCAGAGGTTCAGGTGGCTCTGTTGACCAATTCTATCCAAGAATTGACCGAACATTTGAAGAAAAACAAAAAAGACAACCACTCCCGCCGAGGTCTCTTAAAACAAGTTTCCAAACGTCGCCGATTGTTGAGTTTCTTGATGAAACACAACCTCGAGCGCTATCAGGTTCTGATCGGGAAGTTGGGATTGAGCAAATAAGCTTTTTTTGATTGGTTGCTTGGTTGGATTTTGACCAAAATAATCAGTCAGCCTTTTAGGTCGTGGCGATTTTTAAATCAGGTTTGATTGATTTCTTCAACATTGGGTTGATCCTTTGGTTTCATTTTGGCCACCTCGTGATATTTAAGGAGTAAAGGTATTTCCAGACTTAAGGCTTTAATCATTTCGATTTTGGTAATTGGTTTTGGAGTAACGAAGACTCTGATTGGTTGTTCTATTGGCAAAATTGTGGGAGCTGCCTCTGAGCTTCTTTTTGGATGCTTTAGCAATCTAGCCTTTTTCTTATTGGCTCTAGAAAGAGTTCTCAAATAACTTTCATAAAGATAATCAAAAACTTCATGAATAAATAAAGCCTCATTAGTGGGATTTCTTAGAAAAATTTTATTAAGATTCAAATCATACAATGTGGATCCAAGAAGATCTTTGGCAAAAGCAGAATTCAGTGATCGATTAAAATTATGTCGAATATTATATAAACTAATTTTGAAATGTTCGTCTTGATTTTGTTTAACTACATCGGCAACATCTATTCCAGAAACTCTAGCTACAAAATTTGGGATAGGTTCATTGAGAGAACTGGGCTGAAAATCTTGAGTTTGCTGAAGTGACTTTTTTAGTGGTTCAATCAGTTTGCGATCTTGTTTGGCTTTAAGTAATCGAGGAATTAGTAAGGCTCTATCAAAAAAAGATATATCATCACCATGTCCAATGTAATTGGACTTGGCATGAAAGATGTCGTGGACGATTGAGCCGACTTTTTCAGCGATTCTAGCTTCTGGTTTCCAATAAACTCCACTTCTTTCATTCAGATATGTCTCAAGTTTTTCTAACAGTTGATTATTTTTTCGTTGAGCCCGGCGGCCCAAACCATAAATTAGACTATAAATGGTAATTAAGGATAAAATTTCTGCCAAAATGCCCCATTCTGAAGTGGCAAATTCAGCCATTTTAGCTAATGGTAATTTAAAAGTTCTAAGTAGATCCTGAATTGATTTAATGTTAGCTAATTGTTCGATCCCAGCTCCACCGTTTAGACCTCTTAGTTGTTCGGCTGAACTTGGATCAACTAATCCTGGTGTGGCATCTGCATCTTCCCAGGTATTGGTGATTGGGTTGAAGAATTGAGCCCAACCATGTTTTTCGCTACCTTCAAGTGTTTTTCGATTAATGCTCAACAAAGCTGAGTCGTTGGCAAATCCAATTGCTTCTCTAGCATCAATGCCAATGTATCGAAGAAAAGCGATATTGACGGTATTAACCACATCACAATCACCAAACCCAACTTGCCAGGCTCGTTTGATAAACTCACCTTCGGATCTGTCAGCCAAATAAAAATCACTGTATTTGGGCTCGAGTGAGTAAACAAAGTGATCGCGAACAAAGTTGGTTACTTGGACTGTTTTTTCTGCTGGTGACAGAGACGAATCGTCTCGAATTTTGTTTAAAAAGGCTATGGCTTGCTGATCTTGGTTTTCTGGATTACCCATCAAACCTCTAATGTCGATAGTGCCACGATCGGGATCTGTCGTGACAGGACTGTCATAAGAATTATGCTTGCCTATTTCAATTGGCTTCATACCCACAGTTAGTGTCTGAGGAGTAGGCAAATCTACGCTGAGCTCTGCTACATAGCTACCATTTTGGGACATAAAGACATCAATGACGCTGTCTGACATCGAGCCAACTTGGACATAAGTTAATTCCCAACCGCTTGGTACTGGAATACTGAAGCGTTGGCCAGCTTCACTGATTGGAAAGACGCTGACTAATTTTGAAGGGCTATCTACGGGGGTAGATGGTAAAAATTGTTGCCAAACACGATCTGAACTGGTATCCATAGTCCATTGGTTAAAAATGAAATTCTGTCCAATGGCTTCACGATAAAAACCATCTGGGACTGTGCCCTCAATTTGCCAATAAATGGCTTTATTCATTCCTTCACCAGAATTTTCTGGAGAATACGTATCTTTGACTGGTGGAGGCGCTTCAGCAT
This sequence comes from Minisyncoccota bacterium, assembly GCA_003518205.1. Lineage (GTDB taxonomy): Bacteria > Patescibacteriota > Microgenomatia > UBA1400 > PJMF01 > UBA9650. The sequence continues at coordinate 4,283 of DOZC01000010.1, forward strand.
CATGAGGGGCGACATCTGCAGAGTCGGCTGAATTGGAGTCTCCGCCAGTTGCCCCGGCCTCTCCACTAGAGCCATCAGCATTAACACCAGACTCACCACTGCCGCCAGACTTGGCGTCACCATAACCAGTTTGGGCTATGTCATCAGGCAAACTGCCAGATCCCGTCATTGGGGGGGGCGTGACTAATCCAGCGGCAGATCGATTGGGTTGCGATGGAGGAGGTGATTTGTGATTGGCAGCAAAAATCATGCCAGCTGCCAGCATGGTCACTATCCCCGTTAAGATAATTTTAGTTTTGAGTGATGAGGTTTTTTGTTTTTCGTGAGTGATGATAAATTCATGAATGGGTAAAAATGAAGCAATAATATTGCCGTTCCAAGTTGGATCTTCTAAATCATATCGACCCTCAATTAGATCAAGAACTAACTCATAGCTATAACCCTGAGAAGTTAAATCTGCAAAAATTTTGGTTCGTAGTTTAATTAGTTCTGATTTAGATAATTGACCAGCTTGTTGGTCAATTATCTGAAGTGAGTTCCTAACTCGAATATTCAAAATGACGTTATCAATATTCTCCAGTAATTCGAGAGAAAGCTCTGTGTGTGAGATAACATCTTTCCATTGTAACTCGATTGAATTTAAATCTTGGATTAATTCTGCAATGATTTTCCTGGCTCTAAGTTGATTGTTTTTACGAAAATCTCGCTCGATACGACTAATAATTTCACACTGTCTTTCGGGACATTTTTTGGCGTAAAAACCCAATTCTTCAGCTATTGTGACCACAAATTGGGGAGAATCTGGCTCTATTAAATGGGTGGACAGACTAGCGGCCAAATCGGTTCGACTATTAAGTTGCTGTTTGATTGATCCATCATAGTTGGCCAACTCTTCCAGCATCACTTGTTTTGCATTAGTAGTTTTGACTTTTTCTGTTTGGAGTTGTTCTAATAATGGCTGGGTTGATTCTGGCAGATCGTCAGAATTTTTTTGATGAATTTCGATTTTATCCTTGGCTCTTTGTTCGCGACCCACATCAAGAGATAGCAAATTCTTAAAATCAGAAGCTGGAGCGGTAGGGCCAAGCTCACTCAACATACATGTCCTCATTGTGTAGCCAATTCATGTTTGTGGGAGTTAGTTCATTAAAAACAGCTATAGATATTGTGGGTTTATCTGTTGTTTTGATCTTTTTACCTCTTTTGCTTCTAGCATTATTATCACTTCGATTACAGCTATAAGCGAAAGCACTAGACACCAAAGGAATGGTGGCTGTAGATTGTGATTGAGTGATTAATTGATCAGCTAAAATCACAGCTCTAACATCCGCTGATTGACTCAGCCCATCATCTGTGACTTTTGGGACGCTATGACATATTTCTTGAAATTGATTAATGGCAGTAATAGCTGATTTAATTGGATTGTTTTCCTGAACTAAGTCGAATGAAACTGTTTGACTACCAGAGCTCCCAACTAAAACTAATCGCAGTTGAATCTTCAACTGATTAATTGAAAAATTAGCAGTTTTAAGTTGATTATTTAATTCAGTCAGATCGATCTGAGCTAAGGCGGCGATCAATTTTCTAGTATTGTCAAATTTTGGGGCGCCCTCAATCATACTAACATCAATTGCGGTAGCGTAGACCACGGTTAATAAAGGGATTTGCTGAATTTCTGGTCCAGGTAAGTTTTCCTCTCTTTGCCTGAGTGGTGGTGGAGTGACTCCTAAGAGAGCGCTTCTGGTAAATCCACGTCTAGCTGACACAGGGAGACTCCCAGTTCGAGCTGGGACAAGTTGTACTTCTGGTGGTGAAAAAGTTTGCAATAAATCTGGCTGAACTAAAACTCTTTTTTGAATCTGTTCAATGATATGTGCCGCCAGCTCACCACGACCGGAAGCGATCTCTTCTGCTTTACTGATTAAAAACCCTCGAGAATTTTCAGAACTAACTTGTTGAGCCCTAACTTGGGCTATTAGTTCTTCGATTACAGCCAACTCAGTTAGAGTTTTGCCGGCGAGAATGTTTTGATCAGCTTTATTTCTGCTAAAAAAGGTTTCCAAAAACATGACATTAGGTTTTAAGCAAATAGGCTAAATTTTTATCTGGATGAACTAGAGAATTACCACTAGAGATCTTCCAACCAGTTTCGTCAATAAATGGTCTGTTGAGAGTAATATGTTTTTGGCCACTTCTCAACGCGAATAAATCTATTAAATAGGTTTGTTTGGTGACTGTTTCAATTTGTAGGAACTTTCCATCAGCCGATAAATTGCGACAAGAACACTTGATTTCATCACCGTTCTCATCAAAAAAACCGACTGGTTTTGCATCTGTTGCGGCATCATTTTTTAAGGCTTCTGCTACGGGGTGTAGAGCCAATTTGTTACCAATCAATTCCACCACAAACCCGCCATCACCCGTCAGGACGCATTGGCTCTGTTCTTGGCTACTAATAAAAGCTTTTGATTTATTGGTGACTAAGTCAACTAATAGCACTGTGTTGTTGGTTCTCACTAAGGCCAATCTGCCTAAGTTGTCGGCGCTGATCAATCTGGCCTCTTGGTTGAGCGACGCTTCCGAACTATTTCCAGAGACACCAACAGCTCTAGTTAACACTTTTCCGTTTAAACGGACGGCAACTGAAGTTTTATCGTTGCTGGCTTCGAGGCCGATAGTTGTACCAACTTGAGTGTCCAAAATAGTGCCTGAGTTTTCAGTGGCTGAAACTACTTGGGCTAACAATTTTTCGCGTTGTTCACCTTTAAGCCGGACAGTATCTAAATTGCCCTTGGTGGCGTCAAAAGGCTGATAATATTCAGTTAAAGCCGCATAGATTGGGGAATTTATGATATCTGATTTTTTAGCTTCAGCTTTGGCTGGTTCTAGAGCTATATTTGGACTGGTTAAGTTACCGAATCTATCTAGGATGCCCTGAATAGCCTCCAAACCTTTAGGGTTGTCGGTTAAAGCTCCAGGTTTGAGAAGTAGTTCATTGAGAGCACTGCTGACACTGTGGCCATGAGCAATCATCTGACAGAATTTACGAATGCCACGATTGGAAAGTGGATGCTCAATTACGTCTGGGTAGAGCTTTTGAATTTCTGGAAAAACATATAAGGCTAAACCAACAAATTTTTCTTGTTTGTCCATTGTAATATCCAGTAGGCCTTGATCGTCAGCCAGCCAAACCAATGATTTTAACAAAGTATCCTGAGGCGATGGATAGTCAACATAAATTACATTTGGGGCAAATCGATCGTGTAAAAAAGGAGCTAGGTTCATGGCATTAGCAGTTCCGTCAATATGTGCCCAAGTCGGAATAGTGTATTCTTCATCACCCAGCATGATTTTTTGACCTGGAGAAAGATTTAATAATCGGGAGATACCCTCAAGTGAATGAGCCGAACCTTTATCCATTTCATCTAAAATGGGCAATTGGCCATGTTCGAAAGCTTGGATAATTTCACCTCTCGCCCAAGCCATTTCTTCATTCAAACCATCTTTGACTCCCAGGCCAATGTAAACAATGTCTTTGGTTAATTTGTTAATTAATTGGTCAATTATGGTTTTGGCCGTAGCTTCGGTAATTTCTGTGGCGGATCCAATTGCAACATTTTTAGCCTGAGCTAATTCCAGGAAAGTTTCCCAAGCTGGAGCACTTTCACTAAATTTGCTGCTCACAAATTCGAACGCCTGAGCTGTATTCATTGCTTGTAAAGTGTCTTTGACTTTAGCCAATTTTTCTACGTTGGATGCACTCTTGTCCATGCCAATTGGGACTGGTTTTTCACCCATTAACTGCACATAGTCAGAAAAATGATGAATACTAATCACTCTAGAGTCAAAACCCCGACGACGATTTTTTTCTACTAATAGTTCAGTTTTACCTGTGCCAGGAGGACCATATAGAATTGCGCCACCCAAACCATTTTTTTGTTCAGCCACCATCTCTAATCTAGTCAGTAACTTTTGAGTATCTGGAGTGTCAAAGATTTTTAAGTTTTCGGCTCGAACTTTTCTGGCGGTTTGAACTACCCAATTGAGCAAAGCATAATATCTGGTTTGGTCATCAAGACCGGCAATTAACTCAACTTGAGTTTGACTAATAAGTTTTTTTAGATCGTCAAACTGTATCCCAGGCGGTAAAGAATCTGTTAAGTGCTTTAGAATTTCTTCCGCCGATAAATCTAAAAAATGATCAAAATTGTAGGTTACTTGGCCAGATCTACCGGCGTTTTCTCTTTGCTTACCGGTTCCATCTTTTGCTAAAAATGGTTTGTCGCCATTAACCTTGTCTGCTCGTTTAATGGCTCTGGCATATCTGGAAATTCTATTAATTAGTTCTGTGCATAGCAGTTCATATTTTTTTTCGCTGTCAGCTTTAGTCCTTAAAAAATGAGTAATTGGACTGGCGTCCAGAAATGATCTCAATTTTTTTAAAGCTTCTTGCGTTTGCTCTGCTGACAATTCTTTTTGTTTTGAATTAGCCGGATATGAGATGGCAGCAGCCAGCAAATCTGGCTGATTAACAATTTCTTGACCCAAGCTTTTAATTGATCGCTTGATTACATCACCAACTCCTTGTTCAGATTCAAGCTGCTTGAGAATGGTTTCTACTGGAAGTACCTGAGAGCGATAAGTTTCGCCAGCTTGATGAAAATCTCGCTCCTCCCGATTTCTTCGTTCTATTTCTGCCTGTTTAGCATCAGTGTGTGAGGAATTGTCCATCATAAAATCCAATATTATTGCGTTTAATTAAGTTAACTATATCTGGTTTTGAGCTATCGAGCAAGTGATTTAAAAGATATGTTTAAAAGATAAATTTAAAGTTGGAAATTAATTAGTTTATGTTTCTTGAAAAATGGCTTCCAAGAGTTACCTCAACAAATACCCAAATCCTTAAGCCACTAGTTTTCTGCTATAATCTCCCTTAGTTAGTTATTAATAGTCAGGGAATTCAAAGAGGATTCAAGAGAGATGACGAGGCACTGGCCAGTTTAGTTTTTAGCCAGGAAAAAAAGCTAGCGGAGATCCGCTGATGAGTTAAAAAGATTGAGCCAACGAGGCACGTCTTAATTTACTCAGTTGCTTTTAACCAGAGCAACTATCGCGGCGGTTGTCACATTTTTATAATAAACGATGTGACCAGTTCTAGCCCCAATCCCAAGCCTCATCTTTTCTCCAGAATACTCCCTTGTTTCCCTGAAAAATGAGTTGGTTTTAAATAGAGCTAAGTGTGCTCAAAAGGCAGGTTTGCGAATCACCCGGCAGAAATGCCAGATAAATCGCAAGCAGCTAAGCACTCAAGGCAAACTACCTAAAACTCACTCCTAATACGAAAGGTTGACTTATGTCATACCCAACTTACGGCCATTCTTATCACCTGGATATTCCAGTGGGAGATAAAACTATTCACCTGGAGGTGGGCAAATACAGTCAGCAGACAGCTGCGGCTGTGCTCGCCAGCATGGGCGAAACTGTGGTGCATTGTACCGTGGCTCTGGGTCGCGAGACTGATTTGGGCTACTTCCCCTTGTCGGTGGAGTATGTCGAGAAACTTTTTGCTGGTGGCATCATCAAAGGATCCCGGTGGGTGAAGCGCGAAGGCAGACCGACTGACGATTCAGTGCTCAAAGGTCGGGTGATTGATCGGACCATGAGACCGCTGTTTCCAGAAGGTTTGAAAAACGAGGTTCAGGTAGTTAACACTGTATTCTCATATGATGGCGAAAACGATCCGGATGTGGTGGCCATGTTGGCCAGTGCGGCCGCTTTGCACATTTCCCAGATTCCTTTTAACGGCCCGGTGGCCGGTATTAGAGTGGGTTACAGAAAAGCCGATGACCAATTTTTGATCAATCCCACTCAAACCGA
>DOZC01000082.1 GCA_003518205.1 Minisyncoccota bacterium
CATAATAAACCACATAGGTTTTGCCATCCTCAATATAGGTCAAATAGGGTGCCAAAGCTGACTCATGCCAGTTTTCAGTGACTTTGAGCTTGGTTTTATCGGCTAAAATTGATTGAACTCGTTCATAACTAGCTGTGGCTCCGGTGTCGGGATAGGTTTGGGCTTGAGAACTGCGAGAGACGGTTTGCCACTCATAACCATAAAATGGCACTCCCAATAAAATTTGACGATTGGAAACCTGATTCAAAAAGGTTTTCAAATAATGATTGATGTCATGGTTCCAAAGCTCATTGCCACCAAAAAGCGGCGCTACTGGTCCAGCCATCGGCGAAGACCGACGATGAAAATCATAGGCCATGATGATGAAATAATCGACTTCCTCAGCTAAAGCCGGAATATCCCAAAGCTGAGGCTCATCGGCCGCACTGGCATAAACATCAATGGAAAGTTTGATGTGGCGATACTTTTGATTTAGGTGCTGGCGAATTTTTTTTATAAAACTGGTATAGCGATCTCGAAGTTTGGGATTAACTTCGCCGTTAAACTCAAAATCAATGTTAATGCCACTAACTGGATATGCTAGTAAAATTGAATCCAATGAAGTCAAAAATTGTTCGTGGGCGGCATCTGATGACAGTAGGGTAGTGATAGAGTCGGCTGAAAATTGAGCAATCACAATTTCAACTTGGCCTTTTTGGGCTTTAACCTGATTTGCTAAGGTTAGCCACTGATCGCTTTGGAGTTTGGTGTATCCTGGCTCTCCACCATCATCAGTTTGGGTCACGATTTGCCCAGTGGGTCCAACGGTCAATCCAAAATAGGCCAAATGAGTTAATTCTGGCTGAATGGTGACTTTGTTGAGGTTCCAGTAGGGCAAAAACCCATAAACCATGGGTGGTTTGGCCGGTTGGGTGATGGAGCTGAGAAATCTAAAGGTCGAAGAAGCCGCTAATGGAGATAGCAATGGGGTTTCAGCTAACCACCAAAAAGTTATCAGCAAACTCAAAATCGTCAAACCTCCCAAACCGAGCCACCAACCCCAGTTAAAAAAACTCAATCTAGGTGATAAACGAGCGGGGCTGGATGAGTTGGGTTGACTCCAATCGGTTAGTTGTTTAAAAAACTGTTTATTGGCCATCGAAGGGATTGGGGAGGCTTTGGTCTAAGTTAGTGATATCAAAATTTCCGGTTGGAGGAATTAAATATTGCTCGTAAATAATTTTTCCTTGTTCATTTACAGCTCGAGTGCAATCAGCACAATAATTTTTTGTGACTGGGTCAGAATAGAGCATGTGTTCCTCGAGAACTAGGCCATCGGTGGTTTCGCCTGAAATAAATGGCAAACCAGTTTCTGAATGAATCCAAACGTTGGCTTTTTCAATCAATGAAGCAGAAGGAGTGCTCTCTTTCCAATACCAATCGGAATTAGTCGGACCACAACCTGATGCTCCAGCTTGGGGTGGCAAACCTGAAGCACAAACAACTCCCATCGCCACATCATCGGGCTTTTCGGGCCAAAGAGGAGGTCGGTTTTTCAACAGTAAACTCATAATATCATGGAAAATCGGGGCCGCTCCGGTAATTCCTGAAGCCAAGTAACTCATGGAAGTGTTATTGTTATTTCCCACCCAAGCAATGGTCAAGAACTCAGGTGTAAAACCCACAGTCCAGTTATCCTTTAAATCATTGGTGGTGCCAGTTTTGGCGCTGACCACTTGGCCTTTGAAGACTAATTGAGAGTTGGGGCCAAAAGCCTGCACCCGAGCAGTGTTGTCTTGCATGATGTGACTGACTAAATAAGCTGGAGCGCGTCGCATCACTCGCTCTAAATCGTCTTGAGAGTCAATTTCTTCATCTTGGGTAAGATTGGCCAAAGTCGCGAGACGGCTTTGGAGTAGATTTTGCTGAATGACTTGACCTCGAAAATCAGTAATTGAAAGAATCGGAGTCAGGGGAACCTTGACACCTTGATTGGCGATGGTGCCAAAGGCTTCAGCCATATCGATCATGCGAACTTCTCCACCTCCCAAAGTTAGAGCTAAACCATATCGGCTCGGGTCTTTCCAGGTGGTAATTCCTAATTTGGTGGCCTGATCAATAAAATTTTCTAGCCCAATGATGTATAAACCTTTTACGGCTGGAATGTTGAGTGAATTACCGAGTGACTGTCGCACAGTCATTGGTCCTTTGAAATCGCCACTGTAGTTTTTGGGACAGTAATCTCTTTGACCGGGGTTTTTAAAGCAAGTCGGAATGTCAAGCAAAATCGTGCCGGGATTCAAAACTTTTCTTTCAAAGGCGGTGGCATACATTAGAGGTTTGATCGAAGAACCGGGTTGACGCAAGGCCAGGGTCACATTGACTTGGCCGTCATGAGCTGTGTCAAAATAATCATTACTCCCAATCATGGCTAAGATTTCACCGGTATTGGGTTTGGTGACCAAAGCTGCCCCATTGCCGACCTTTAAACGAGCTAATTTGTTAACCTCAGCTGACAATGAAGCTTGAACCGCGGTTTGTAAATTTAAGTCCAAAGTGGTGGTGACTCGTAGCCCGCCCCGTTCGACCATATCTTCACCAAATTCTTGATAGAGTAAGTCTCGAACGTAAAAAACAAAATGAGGAGCCTGAATATCAGTTCTACTCAGGGCAAAATGAAGGACTTCAGCTTTGGCAGTCTCTGCCTGAATTTCGGTTAAATAACCATCTTCCACCATGCGTCGCAAAACTTCAGCCTGACGAGCTTTGGCTTTCTCTGGAGTGGAGCCAAAAGGAGAGTAAGTGCTGGGTGCTTGAGGCAAACCTACCAATAAAGCTGCTTCGGCCAAATCGAGGTTTTTGGCTGATTTATCAAAATATTTTTTGGCAGCCGCTTCAATTCCTACGGAAGTTCCGCCATAAGAAATGTAATTGAGGTACATTTCTAAAATTTCGTCTTTGGAATAAAGTGCTTCAGTCATGACCGCCAAAATAGCCTCCTTGGCCTTGCGAGTAAAAGATTTTTCTCTAGTTAAAAGAGCATTTTTGACTAGTTGTTGAGTGATGGTTGAACCACCCTCGATACGTTTGCCTGATAAATTGGCCAACGAGGCTCGGAAAATTCCTCCTAGATCAAATCCAAAATGGTGATAGAAGTTTTTATCTTCGATGGCAATCGTAGCTTGTTTGACATAATCTGGAAGATCAGCCACCTTGATTGGGGTGCGATTTTCATCGCCAAAAATTTCATATAATAATTGACCATTTCGATCGAGAATTTGAGTGCTGACCGCAAAATTTTCTTGAGCAGTTAATCGAGTCGGTGATGGCAAATCTTGCAGCAAATAACCCAAGCCCAAAATGATTATCAATAAACCCAGCAGAGTGCCTTCTTTGACAAAAGGCCAAGCCATTATTTTAATTGGCAGAGACTGATTGAGATGATTTTGAATTCGGTAATTTTTAGCTTGAAAAACTTGGATCCATCGCTCAGTGGCTGGTCTTAGTGGCGAAAACCAATCGGATGATTTAGTTTTAGGAGGAGTAGGCTGAGGTTTAAGATGATGACGAGTCATTTGGTTTTGAGGCTGCTATAGCTCAAGTGACGAGTATATAATCAAACCACTCGACTAGCCCAACGGCTTTGGTTTTTGATGAAAGGTCAGCACTATGCAGCTTCCCAATCAGGCGAAGTGGTATCTCTATCTTACCTTGTGGCAAAGAGAATTAGTAGATACTTCAGATCAATTGCGGGAGATTTTTGAAGCTAGATTTCATCAAGGCGAGATTTTACCTGATTATGGTTTTTTAGTCTTTCCCCTTGCTAAGGCTTATGAAGGTTTTTTGAAAAAGTTTTTCTTGGATTTAGGTTTGATTGATCTAGAGTCATACAATAGTCGTAAATTTAGAATTGGTCGAGCTTTTAATCCCGATGTGCGTCATGGTCAAAGAGATCTACTTTGGATTTATGACGATGTTTCTCGAGCTTGTGAGCCAGAAATTGCCCGCCAGCTTTGGCAGGCTTGGCTGGATGGTCGTAATCAAGTCTTCCATTATTTTCCTGATGAAAAAGGCAAGTTAAATTTTGACCAAGCATCAGCTAAAATAAAAACTCTCAAAGCAGCAATGGATCGTGCCACCACATGTTCGAGATTTTCAACTCATCAGTCATAAAAAATTAGCAATCAGGAATACTATGTCGTTTTCTCCACCTCCAACCACCAATAATCTCGAGCCGATGGCTCACTACAAATATCGCAACATTACAATCTCCGGTTTACCAGGTGGTGGCTCAACAACACTTTTAAATGAGTTACGAGAGGAGTTGAAGTTTGATGGCTGGACCGGTTTTAGTGGCGGGGGAATTATTAGGAATTATTTTTTTTTAAAAAGATTGTTTTTTCTGGGAGGCGGCGTGGATCCTTACTCC
>DOZC01000049.1:0-1612 GCA_003518205.1 Minisyncoccota bacterium
CCTGGATCACCAGAATTGATTACAGCTTGCGGAGACTTGATAAATTTCAGCAGCCAACCTTCGGACCGACGATCGTTTACACCCGCCAGGTCGGGTCCCACAAGTCGCCCCTTGCCAATGCTATGGCAAGCGCTACATTTTTGTGTAAAAATTTCTTTACCTAATTCTTGGGTGAATCCGGTTGGAACAAAAAGAAACAGTCCCGCAGCAACAAAAAATCCAACAATATTTTTATGCACAATAAAACATTGATACATCATAAAAAACCTCATTGGCAATTCAATTTAGACAAAACTCAATAAGAGCAGATATGATACAAATCATAAGATTGAATTTGTTGTGAAATCTGTGATTGATTTACTATACTGGAACTACCCGCACGCAAATTTCCTTATGAACCGCCTGACCCGAGAGAGGATCAGAAAGACAACGGTTTAATATGCCAAAAGCTGATCCACGACCCTTGGCATTTTTGCCTAAAGCGGTGTGGCCAAATCCATGCTGAGCTCCAACCACTTCTGGATGAATCCGCCGTGTAATTTGTACACGAGCTTTAACCTTGCCCTGTGATGATTCTACCCAGACGTCATCTTCCGGCCCAATACCAAGTGATTGTGCAGTATCGGGATGAATAACCAGCCGATTATCCGATTTGAGTTCTAGAAGTAGCGGATTATTTTGGCTCCGTGTATGAGTGTGGCTAGCCTCTTTCCAGTTGATTAAATAGAGGGGAAATTCCTTATTTGGCTGCCACTGACGCGGTTCATAAACAGGGAGCGGGTTAACCGGTTGCCCATCAGCGTCATTTTTTTTTGCCAGTGATGGTGCAAAAAGTTCTACCTTTCCGCTAGGGGTATCAAAACTCTTCAATACCTTGCCCCCAAACACTGTTCCAAGCCGTTTCCCTTTTTGATCTTTTGGTTTATCATAAACCCCTGTGCCATCTTGCATCGAAGAACCATCATAAAAAGCACCAACTAACTTTGGTGCAGAAACCTCTTTAGCATATTTTTCATACTCCGTCCCTTTGCGATCTACCCATACGGCTCCTGGGAGGGTTTTCAGTTCCTTCAATGTGATTTTGGGAGCACCATGTACCAGTTCATTGGAAAGATAATCCTCATACCATTGTGTGAGGTGCTCAATTGATTCTCCTGACAAGGGCCCGCGATAAAAAAATTCAACACCGTCTTTTGTTGTTAACTTCAAACGCCTTCCCAATGCTGCCACCACTTCATATTCTGTTGGTTGACCAAACAGAGGTTTAATCACCGGTTGTCTCAGAGCTAAAACCGGCCAGGTTACCCAGTGAGTATTGAGATCGTATCGTTCAAGATAAGTAGTACCTGGCAAAACATAGTCGGCCAGCATGGCTGTTTCACTCAGCATCGTATCAATAACAACAACTGTCTCAAGTTTGGCCAGTGCCTTTGGAACCAAATTTCCAGGAACCGACATGGCTGGATTTTGAAACACAATGACGGCCATTTTTGGAGAATATGGACCAGCCCCCTGCTCCAAATTGCTAAACGTTCGTGTATAAACGCCCGATTTATGCCCCAAAGGATATTTTTTTAACTCATCAAATCGTGGATTCTCCCCTGTGAGAGCT
>DOZC01000049.1:1737-2865 GCA_003518205.1 Minisyncoccota bacterium
GCTTGTTCATTGGCATCTACATGCCCATGTTTATTGCCACTTTTGTTGGGAATTACCATGCCACCGGGGCGGTCAATAGTGCCAATAAGGGCATTCAAGGCGACAATTGCTCTTCCTCCCTGCACCCCGTTGGTATGCTGGCCAGGGCCGCTCCAAACATCCACCAAAGCTGGCTTGGTGGTTGCCAGTTCTCGCGCGATACGCTCAATCGTCTTTGCTGGCACAGTTGTAATTTGTTCGGCCCATTGAGGGGTTTTATCAGCAACGTACTGACTGTATTCCTCAAAACCAGAAACCCAAGTGTTAACAAACTCCTCATCATATAATTTTTCTTTGACAATCACATGACCCATTGCTAATGCCAACGCCCCATCAGTTCCAGGACGCAACGAAATCCATTCTTGTGCCTTGGCAGCCGTATCTGAGAGATAGGGATCAACCACCACAAGCTTAGCTCCCCGCTCGATCCCCTGTGTGATAATACGTGGCAGATGAACCCACTTGATAGCCGAGGTGGGGTTCCATCCAAAAAGGAGGATATATTTTGAATGAAGAGCATCCAGCAATGGCCGATCATGCCCCAATACCGTCTTAAATGAGGCCTTCCTGGCAACATCACACAAATTTGAGTGCATGGAATAATTAGGAGTGCCAAAGAGTTCACAAAAATCACCCTGAATATGGGTAAAACTATGATCTTCACTTATCCATAAAAGTTTGTGGGCCTCACCCGCATCGTAAAGTGTTTTTAATTTATCGGCAATTTCATTCAGTGCCGTATCCCAGCTAATCTCCTGCCACTTTGGATCAGCACCTGGTGAACGATCGGGATTGGTTCGTTTAAGTGGTGTTTTAATTCGATCAGAATCATAAAGCTGGGCGATACCGGCATTTCCCTTGGGACAGAGGGCTCCCCCGTCCTTACAACCATACTCTTCCGTATAGCCATCAAAAAAATCAGAAGAAATATTGGAATAGTTGTTTGGGTTCCAGTGATTAGGCTCAATTTTGGCCACCACACCATCTACCACATGGCACAAAATCCCCGATTGTCCGCCACACATATTACAACAGGAAGGAATCCATTCGCCTGCCTCACGTCCCCATTCTTTTATCCCCAACTCATTA
>DOZC01000064.1 GCA_003518205.1 Minisyncoccota bacterium
ATTAACTTATTTTTTGTCACTGGCATTACCAGAAAAAGTAATTGTTTTAAAAAATGACTTCCCAAGCCCTGACCCTGATGCTCTTTTTTGATTGAAAAAAAATGAATTCTAGCTCTCACATCAATTATCAAACTCGCAAATCCCACAGATTTGCCGTCAACTTGAAAAAAATAAAATCTTTCTCCCCCCCCAGCAAAAACTTGAACCTGGTTTGATTTAAATAATATGCGTGTTCAAAATTATCATGTCGTTGAATCTCTGAAATCAAAGAAAAATCATCACTCGTAACTAAAACAATTTGAGGATTCATAAAGTTAAGCCAAGAAAGTTAATAAATCTCGGATTTTTTTATTATATCAAGTAACTTGGTTGGATTTAAAGAAATCGAGTTTTTTGGCGTGAGATGTTTTGGTGTGTGACGGTGTAAACTATATTGATGACTCAAGAATCCCAACATAATTTAGATGATATTCGGCGACAGCTGGAGGCAGTTCAAGCCGAAGTTGCCAGAAGTGCTGAAATATCCGGAATTCGAGTTAGTATTTCACCTCAAAGATTAGCCGATGATGGCTCACCATGCCAGTTTCAAATTATTTTTCCAGATATTCGACCAGTTGAGGGCGACGCTTTTGATGTTAACACCATTGATCTGCCTGATGATCCCCAAAAGTTGAATCTAGTTTTAGAAATGTTGCCAGCTCTAGCTGCTCAAGCCAATCAAAATCCTCAAGCCCTGCTGGAACTACTTAAAAATGCTATTGGGGAAATTTAGCTTAAGCTTTAAACAAACCATTAGCCGGCGAGTCGGCAACCAAACCCTATCACAAAATATTTCTTGTCACTTTTATCACTGAATTACTCAAAAATTCCCCATAAGTGGATTTAGTGATGAATATGGCCTGATCCACAATTTTTAGCACCTCAGTAGCAGCCACCGATTTGTGAAATTTGATTTTAATTAATGGTAAAACGACTTGTTGCACCGCCGCATCTTTTGATAAAAAGTTTGCCGGACTCAGAAAATAAATCAGGGTTCGCAACTCAGATAAAATCAGGCTTGAATCAAGATTCAAATAATCCGCCAAGCATTCGGTAATTTCCGGAATCCTGGGCTCAATCGCCTCCAAAGCCGCTCGATAACTCGTTAAAACTTCTGGATGGTCTTGGTGAAGTTGTAAATCCACCGCTAATTCAATAAAATTATGTGCCAAAACCAGACTCACGTCACCCTTGGGGATTTCCAAAAGCTCCGCCACTGCATGAGAAATTTTAGCACCCTCAATTTTAGCGTAACCTGCTTTAGAATCATCGCTGTAATAATCAGCTCCCCCATCCACTTGACTATGCAGTCTAACTCCCCAGGCTAAATCGATTAAATCTGGATAATGAGTTTGAACAAAATTAAAAAAGTCCCTGGGGGCATTGTGAATTTTATCTCGACCTATTGACTGGGCGGAGGTAGTGGCAATATCTGGCAAAATGCTGCCAAAAATCAACAGTGGCGTTTTCCGGCCAGAGGCCTGAGTGGAAACATAAACATGGGAAAGTGGCAGCATATGGCTATTTTACCCTAAAACAGGGTTTCAAAATTGCTTGAGATTTCCTTTTTTTGACCATGTTTTCACTTCATCTGCTCGCTGAGTTAATAATTTCCCGGCCATTTGCTTGCCCTCTGATGTGACAAAATATGAATCTAAATCGACTGCCAAATTTTTGAGATACTCCGAGGGAGCAATTCCTTTTCTAACCGTATCTTGCCAAAAATTCTCATGCGTAAATGACCATAAATGATCTAAATCAACCAGAACTTGAACTTCTAGTGGCAGTGGTTTGTCAGCGCCAACTACTGCTTCTGGCTTGTCATGATATAAAATGGCTTTACAAATTAAATCAACCTCATTTTGGCTCATTGGAGGTTCAAATTGATATGAGCTTAAAACTTCCCGAGCAATTTTTTCACTTTCGATGGCATGTTTTGCTTTAGGTTTTAAAGCCACCCCATTTAGTTTTAAGCCCTTAATTCCTAAGCTTTGAGCAATTTCTATTTGAGTTAACTTGCTCCAACCGGAATCGTGCAGAAATAATGCTAAAGCCACCACTCTTTTATTCAATGGTTTGCCAATTTTCGAAATTAACTCTTCCATATAGCCAGATGAAATAGCAGTGTGAACGTCTGTAGTTCTAACTCTTAAAAAAGAAATAATATGTTTAAAAAAATTCTGAAATTCATCAGGAACTAACGCTAAATATTTTTCTTTCCAAGGAATATAAAGTAAAAAATGCTGCTGATTTAAAGGCAATTTTGAGTTTTTTGGCAAAGCTAAGTCAATATCAGCAGGCAAATCAGTAACTGGCAAAACACCTGGAAAATAAACTTCTTTAGTTGAGCGAGTTGTCATAAATTTTTATAGTTTTTCTATTAAATCAATTAATGAGCGTGTAGAACATAATTTTGCAGCAGTACTCCATTCATTAAATATCGCTCTGCGTCTGCCATCGAAATATCATCGTTTGGATTACAAGCAGAAACGTCCTGGGCGATTTTAATAATATACTCAGCCACATCTTGTTTTTGAAGTGGCACTGACCAGCGTTTGGCCTCCTGTAAAAACTTCAGAGCTGCCTTTGTCGAACCTCGTTGAGTCAGGCTAGCCACTCGAAAGAGATCGTTGGAGAGAGAGCCAATCAATAATTGCGTTTCTGTCATAAAATAGCTTTAAAAAAATACTCTGTGAATTCTTTATACTTGGCCTTTATTTCTTCACTTTGAATTTCGTTTTTGGAATTATTATTTCTGGGGCGGATGTTAATAAATGAATTATAGTCGATCTCTTTGGTTTCTAAATCAATTGTACTACTAACGAAGCCTTGTAAAATCTCAGAATCAGGTTCTTCTTCTCACTCATTTTCTGGCAAGGGCTGGTGGATAATGTCAAAACCTATTTTCCAAACTCCTTTTTCGCGAAAAGCAGGAATAGTTTGCCTTAACGCGGCATTCAAGATAGTTGGTGTTGGTTTATTCAAATTTTTAGCATAATCAACTAAAGGGATAATTTTATCCCCTCTTAGGTAAGCAACTCTTTTATGCAATGATTCGGTCAGAGCAAGCACTAAAACTTTTTCCATCGGTTTAGTGTTTTGGGCATCTCGATACTCGTGGAATCCACGATAGTATTCTTGCTTTTCTTTATCTCTAATAATTAGTGCTGGAAAACCAAGCTGTTGTAATTGGTAATTGATTAAAATTCGACCAATTCTGCCATTGCCATCATTAAAAGGATGAATTGTTTCAAAATTAAGATGAAATAAGGCAATTTTATCAACAAAGAAAGTTCCAAAATCACTCGAGTACTCTATGAACAACTCTTCGATCATTCTTTCGAGGTGTTCCGGAGCAGGAGCAACATGCGTTCCCACCCGCACATATTCCCCTTTTTGCCTGAATCTACCAGCAATTTTATCGTCAATATTCCCCAATAACATTTGATGCAAAAATAAAATCAGTTTCACATTTAGCTCTCTGTTTTTTTTATTGTGAATGAACTCCATCACTCTAGCTAAATTTTTCGCCTCAAACACTTCACGTAACGAAACATCACGCGAGACTTCCATCTCCAATAAAATTCGCTCCGTTTCCTTTAGGGTTAACGTTGAATTTTCAATGGCGTTGGAGTTGTAGACTGCTTCGGTAATCTCTGCCTCATCCAAAAGTTGCAAAAGTGATTCTTTTTCAGGTTTTAATTGCTCGTATTTTTGCTTAAGGTTTTGAATTCTATCTCTAAAAGGAGTGGTGGTGGACATGAATGAATTATACAATATTCACTGTTTTATGTCAATTATACGTGAATTAATGTGACTTTACGGCAAAATTCACGGTTTATGCAGGCATTGGTAGAAAAATGTGGGTACCTTCTTCAGGCCTTAATTGTCAGCATGCTGGAGCATGTCCTCCATTATAACTTAAAGC
>DOZC01000029.1 GCA_003518205.1 Minisyncoccota bacterium
TTTGGGAAAGCGTGAACGGTTACAGTGGCGCTATGGGCTAGTGGCGTCATAAACAAACTATAAGTAAACGGTGGCAGAAAAGATGAGCCATATAGTATACTGCGAGTAATATGTTGACACCGAAAACTTCCACTAGTCGAGTTCGCAAAGCCATCATTACTGATGCGGGTTTTGCCAGCCGCTATTTGCCGATCACTAAAACTGTTCCCAAAGCCATGTTGCCTCTGGGTAACAGACCGATTATGCAGTTGGTGGTGGAGGAGTGCATGGAGGCAGGAATTGAAGAAATCATTATTGTGGCCACTCCAGAGGGAAAGCCGATTTACGAGGATTATTTTAATAACAACGTCAATCGAATTCGCAAACAATTAGCAGAACAAGGCAAAGAAGATCGCTATGAACCAGTTCAGCATGTACTGGATTTTCCGAAGATGATAGTCATTACTCAAGACTCAAGTTTACCCTACGGGAATGGTTCGCCCGTGGCCTCGGCAAAAAAATATGTTGAAACTGAGGAGGCTTTTTTGGTGATGTACAGTGATGATGTGGTGTTTGGTCAGCCTGGAGACGCCAAAACTTTAGTTACCGCTTATGAAGCCGATCCTTCAGTTGACGCAGTGGTGATGGCTCAAGAAGTTGAAGCCGGAGTGGTTGATAAATATGGCATCATTCATTTCAAACCAGAAACCCAAAATCAATTAAGCCATATTGTGGAGAAACCTCAACCTGGCACTGAGCCATCTCGGTTGGCTTCGTACGGTCGATATCTTCTCAAGCCATCAATTTTCGAATATTTAAATCCAAATCATACTGGACTTGATGGCGAGCTATGGACGGTTGATGCCATTACTCAAGTGGCCAAAACTGGTCGAGTGTTAGTCGAAACCACTCAAGCCGAGTGGTTAACCACCGGTGATCCGGAAAACTATTTTAAGGCGCATTTAAAATATGTCATGACTTATGAAAAGTATGGTTCGAAAGTCAGTGATTGGGTCAATGAGCTGACGTCAAAAATTGTGATCTAACCTTAACAATCGGGAGCGGGGGATAGCGAAATTTCCTCAACAGCTTCTTTAAGGGCTACGATTGTAAGCTAGCTCCGTGGAGTTAGCTTCGATCCACCCACCTGGTTTAACCCGGGGATAGAAGACCTATCTCTCGCGCTCGACGGTTAAGGGGGAAGTTAGGGCAAAAGCCATCGTGATTTATTCAATAGATCAGGGCGGTCTGCCCTCGTTTTTGGCTGAAATCTTGATACAATATCTCACGTTCGTATATCTGTTGTTAAACGCCTTCGTAGCTCAGATGGTAGAGCGCGTTCTTGGTAAGAACGAGGTCTCGGGTTCGATTCCCGACGAAGGCTCAATATCCAATGTCAGATTTCGGATTCCGGATGACAGACGGCGGATGTCAGATTGATAGATGATATGTGGTCTGTGGAGCACAATTGGGGTGCTACTATGCCAAGTTACTCAAGTGGCAACGTGGGCAGTCTGTAAAACTGCTGGCTTTAGCCTTCCCAGGTTCGAATCCTGGACTTGGCACAATATCAGATATCTGATACCAGATACCAGACGCCGGATTCTGGATAGCGGATGACGGATTTCGGATGCAGATATCGGATGTCGGATTTCAGATATCGGAAATGCCACCTTAGCTCAGTGGTAGAGCACCTGTTTTGTAAACAGGGGGTCCTGGGTTCGAGACCCAGAGGTGGCTCAGTATCTGATATCTGATTTCAGATTCCGGATATCAGATGCCGGATGGAGGAAAGACGTCAGGCGCCAGGCGTTAGGTACCAGGCGTCAGATAGTTGTCTCACAGCTGATATTTTCGGAAAACGAATTAATTTGGGTTAAGTGAAATTTCGCGTTGGTTTTTTCTGCTTAATTTCAGCTAAAATGTAGTTTAAGATGACATTTTTTCAGGCAATTAGTTTGGGTTTAATTGAAGGAGTAACGGAATTTTTGCCGATTTCCTCAACTTTTCATTTGCTTTTTACCTCGAGAATTTTGGGCATCACTCAAACCGAGTTTGTAAAGTTTTTTGTGGTTTTCATTCAAGCTGGGGCGATTTTGCCGCTTTTAATCAACTCGCTACTAGCTTGGTGGCGCGAAAAAAAACTTTTTTGGCTCACAGCAGTGGCATTTTTGCCAGCTGCAGTGGTGGGGTTTTTGCTCCACCGGCTCATTAAAACAGTTTTATTTGAGTCAACCTGGTTTTTGGTAGTGGTGTTTATGATGGTGGGTCTGGGATTTTTAGGACTAGAGTGGCTGGTTGGGCGACAAAAACTTCGACTTCAACGCCAAATTAAAACTTTGAGTTGGGGGGAGGCAATTAAAATTGGTTTATTTCAAGCCCTAGCCATTATTCCTGGTGTTTCTCGCTCGGGTTCTTTGATTGCTGGGGGCATGCTTGGCGGTTTAACCAGAGAACAGGCGATTCAGTTTTCATTTTTATTGGCCGTACCCACGATTTTGGCAGCCACTGTTTTGGATGGATGGGAAACCCGGGCAGTTTTAAGTCAGCTTTCCATTTCAGAGTGGCAATTATTGGCGGTGGGATTTGGGGTGGCGCTGATATCAGCTTGGCTGAGTATTAATTGGCTATTAAAATTTGTGCGCACCCAAGGGTTGGCCAGTTTTGGGTGGTATCGGTTGGGGTTGGGAGTGGGTTTGGGAGTTTGGTTGTGGCTGCTTGCCTGAGGTCGTGCTAAAATACCCCTCTGTTACTTGAATCAAGTCACCCGAGGAACTCACTATGGCTAGTAAAAAGAAAAAAGGTCCCCGCCAAGCTGTCGGTTTGCAGTGTGCCGAATGCAAAGCTTTTGGTTACGTGACCGCTTACAATAAAAACAACGAAACTTTGATGAAGCAGACTAGTGGCGAGAGTACTTTTCCGCTGAGTAAGTACTGCAAACGGTGTAAAAAACACACTACTCACAAACTCATGAAGAAGCTCAAATAAGAGCTATATTTTCTAACTTAAAACTTCGGCTGTAGGGCCGTAGGAAGTTTAGTTACTTGACTGTTGGTTTAAGTTTTTGAAATTCAGTCACGATTTTTTCGGCCCCTTCAGTAAATTCTGATCCTAGATTTAGAGCAGCCTGCATGGCTGTGGTGATCCAACCCTGATCAGCTAAAGTTTCTAATTGCTGAATCAAATCAGAACTCTCGGCTTTAGTGGCTACTCCAGCTCTGGTAAAAACTTCTCGAATATTGTGTTCCCATTCACCCCATTCGGCCAAAGTTAGCAAAAAACACCCTGCCGCTGCTGCGTCATATGCCATATCACCAGAGGGTTTGGTGATACAACCATCAGCCCAGGGAAAACCATATTGGATTAAAAGTTCGTTGGCATCAACGATTTGGGGGTGATAAATCACGGCCAGATTTGATTTTAGGATTGGAGCTTGAGGATGAGTTCCGGTGGGTCGCAGGGTAGAGTGAATTTTAAAATGGGCTGAATCAAATTCGGTAATTAGGGTATTAGTCACTCCAGCTGTTTTGGCTGATTGTAAAACTGACTCTCGAATATCCCACTGAGTTCCGGCATAAACCAAAAGCTGAATTGGTGAATCTGGTGCTTTGAGAATGGGTAGGAGTGAGTTTAAAATTTGTTCGATTTCTGGTTTATTGGTGCCCAAACCTCCGGTAGTTAGTAATAATCTCAAAGGACGATTTTTGGTACTGAGCCCCGACTTTTCCCGATTAACTTCGAAAGTCCAGGGAGTTTTTCCGGTTTTAGCCGCCACTACCCGAGGGTCTACGGGGGGTCCAGTGACAATGACGTGATGAGGATCAACATATTTTCCCAGTCTGGTGGCTTTTTCGAGTAGTTCTTGTTTGGTGGCATTATCAAAAACACAGTAACTTAAATTTGGATGATCAGCAAAAGTGAGATAATCTTCACGCACATGAGGATCTGTCACTACTTGAACCACAGTTTTACCTTCGGCCACCAAAATATTACCGGCGGCAATGTGCAGTGATAAAACCGGACCTCGAATATCTTGAGTTAAAAATTGGAGTGGCGGAGTGATACTTTGAAGAATTGGCAGTTTGCTGCGGCCAAATTTATCCACAAAGTCTTTGACCAACTTAAGCAGAGGATGGCGGGCTAAAACTTGACCTACCCATTGAGTCAAAACTACTTTAGACCATTCTGACCGAGTAATGTAGTTGGTGGGATCGACAATCCAGGCTCTTTTGGGATCAATGGTTTTGCCCCAAGCTGCCACCGCCACCGCCAACGCCATCGAATAATGAGCTCGAGACAAAACTATATCTGCGCCGCGATCACTTTCACTCAGACCGTAAAGACCTTTGAGATCTTCCTGATAGGTACCGGAAACCGTTACGATCGGCAATCTAGTTTTGGTCAAATTAGCTCGGTCGGCGGCAAAAGTTTTTTGCAGCAGGGGATCGATCAAATCTAAAGGTAAATGAAATGATCGCTGGTTTGAGTTTTGAGCAGCCTGAGCAACTTTGAGGGTCTTTTTCAGTGCGGTCGTGGGCATGAGATTAGAGTAGATAATTCTTTCCTTGAAAGCAAGATGCTATAGTAAATTCATGATCAATGGTTTTGGCGAAATGAGTGAGGGGGGTGGGGAAAAAGAGGCGGCTGTATTGGCTGCTGAAGTTGGGGCTGTTGCTGAGGTTAAGGCTGCCGCTTCATCTCAAAAAGTTGAAACTTTAGCTCCTGAAGAGAGAGAAGCGCTTTTAAAACAAGCCCAGCAAAAACTTCAACAAATTATTGATGCCGCCGCAGTAGTTATCAAAGCTCCCGATGCCTTTGCTCGCTTAGGATTTGATGCACCCACCATTACTCCTCAAGGTGGCGAGGATTTGGTTTATCACCAAAAACTCAACCAGTTTCGGCCAGAGCGATCAACTCAAACTAAAGCTGAGATTTTGGGTAACCTAGCAGAATTTTTTCCAGAATTAAACCAACTAGCCGTTGAGGCCGAAGCTGCCTGCAATGAAGCCACTCAACAACTCCAGCAAGATTGGGAAGTTTTATCTCATCCCGAAAAACGCCAAGCTTTGATAGCGCAGTTGCAGCCTGAAAGAAGTCTCAAAACTGAGGTTACGAGCTATGCTCGACAATTAGCTGCTCGCATCAAAGGAATTTTGACTGGTGCGGGCAATAATTATGAGCGCAATCGCCGCGAACAACCTTTGTCAGCCTGATTTGCCAAAATGGCTTGATCCTGACAAAATCACCCTGACGCGCTACAATTACTTCCACGGTTCTCGAGTAAGATTTCAAGCCGATTTCAAATTTTGAGAGCTCCAGTTTGGAAATTGATTATTTTTGATGGTTTAAAAAGTTAACTAACCCTAGGGCTATGATGTAATGGTAGCATTGAGGTCTCCAAAACCTTCCGTCAAGGTTCAAATCCTTGTAGCCCTGCAGAGTAGAAATTACCTCGTCAGCCACTCCAGTTTCTTCGTATAAATCTGAGCTTTTAACTTAGTTAGTTTTAGGTTAGCCTTACGGATGAATAACCAAGCATGTTCTTGATCTATACTTCCCAACCTAGAACCCCGACCGTGAGGTCGTGGGAAGTTTAGTATTGTAGCCGTTTTAAATTTCATGAAAGACTACCATGGCTTCATTCATGATTGATCTGCATCATACATGTTAAATAATAACCCAGATTTAACATGTTGTTAACATGTAAAGTATTGACTTATATTTAACATGTTGATAACATGTTAAATACTTATATTACTTAACATGTTGTAGGAACAGAAAATAATGCCAACTTCATACTTATTAGAAAAACCAGACGAAAGCGGGGTTGATGTCTCAAAAATAATTGATTTGATGAAGAATGATTCAGAACAATACAAAAAAATTGTGCAGTCAGCAAATGAGCCATCATATATCTATTGGGATAAGTTCAGGCATAAAGCACAACCAGATGGTTTGAGCGCTGAAGAACAATGGACGCTAGTGTCTTTATTTCGAGACATATCTTCTACAGAAACACCAATTAAGGCAAAAAATGGGAACTTTTTTAAGTGGTTAAGACTTCCCTCAATCGATGAGTATTTGCATGAAATCGATATGTTAGTTGGCGGGCAAATATTCCCAAAGTCGAAGGTGCCTACTGGAAATAGAGAAATGTATATAACTAGAGGTGTGATTGAAGAGGCAATCGCTTCAAGTCAACTTGAGGGTGCTCATACGACCAGAGCTGTCGCTAAAAAACTAATCCTTGAAAAGAGAAAACCTAGAAATGAATCAGAACAAATGATTGTAAATAATTATCGTGCGATGGTGGCACTAGAAGAAGAATTTAAATCGAGACCATTATCTCAGGAACTTCTATATGAGCTACATTCAATGTTGACAGATGGAACTGTAGATGAAAGTGAGCAAAAAAGATTTAGAAACAATAAAGACGAAATCGTTGTTCAGGGAAACATCGGAAACGAGACATACGTTACACATGTTCCACCAAATGAAGAATTTCTTAATGCTGAGATATATAAACTCATCGCTTATGCAAATGGTGAGCCAGATCAAAAATTTGTACATCCAATAATCAAAGCAATTTTTATCCATTTTTGGATTGGATACTTGCACCCATTCACTGATGGCAATGGAAGATTAGCAAGAGCGATATTCTATTGGTATTTATTAAAAAATGATTATTGGGCTTTCACATACATTCCGATTTCAACAATTATTAAGAGGTCGCCAATACAGTATGCGATGGCATACATTTATTCCGAACAGGATCGCAATGATCTCACTTATTTTTTTGACTATAACCTTAAAAAAGTTATTCAAGCGATGAAAGAGTTCAATGAATATATCTCAAGACAATTTACTCAAAATCATCAGATTGATCAAATTTTGAGTAAAAATCAATCTTTAAATGAGAGGCAGAAGCAACTTCTATATTATTTTATCTCTGATACTGAGGCATCAACAACTACCTCCTCACACTCGACAATTAATAAAATCTCTCGGCAAACAGCGACAAAAGATCTTAAAGAACTCAAAAAATATGGTTATGTTGCTTCTCAAAGAGCTGGAAAATTTATTAAATTTTTTCCAACTGAGCAACTAAAGAAAATTGTTAGTTGAGTAGTAATGCGGTTATAAATAATAGATTAGTAGAGAAGATTTCAGGAAGGAATATTGTTGTTATAAGGAAAAGTCTCTGGGTAAGTCCTTATGTTTAATTCTACGCAAAAACCAGAGAATGCTTGGGCTCAAGGAATGTTTTTTGGTCTTGGAGTCGGATTATCTTTAGCCAAAATATTTATTGATTATGTCGGCAAGGATGGAAATTTTTTGGCTTTTTCCGTGGTTGGAATAGTAAGTTTGGCGCTCAGTTATTATTTTGCGAAGAAAAAATAGGTTCCAACACTCTCCACCAGTGCCCGCAGTTGACAATCGTCATTAATTATGGTAGTATAATTACCATAAATGATGACAAAAATAGAAATTCTGCTGAGATCCCCTCAAAAAATCTTTACAGTAGATGACTTAGCTATTATGTGGCAGATCTCAGATCGCAGAAAATTGGCGGAGGTGATTAAGTATTACCTTCGGGTTAAGAGATTATTCAGGGTGTTTAGAGGGGTCTATGCTTTAGATCAGAACTATTCGGAACAAGAACTAGCTGTTAATTTATTTCCTCCTGCTTATATTTCATATATTACAGCTTTGGGTATTCATGGTATTTCGTTTCAATATTACGATAGCATTCATGTTATGGCTACTGCTAGTAAAACAATTACTTTGCCATTGGGTAAAAAAATCATTTTTCACCAATTGAAAGATGAAATTTTATTTGATGAAACTGGCCTTATAACAGAACAAAATTATTTGATTGCCTCCCCAGAGCGAACAATCTGTGATACTTTGTATTTGCAACCCACATATGTTTTTGACCGTTTAAGTGGCGTAAATATTCAGAATTTGAGAGAGGTGGTAGCTATTTATCGCAATCAAGCTTTAACGAAGCGGGTTGAGAAATTAATTTCATTAATTCAACAGGAGGAAGCAAACCATGCTGGACAGACAACGTCATGAAGCGATCATGAAGAATATTCTCAGAGATTTGTATACCCATCCTCAGTTGCAGGCTCAGCTGGCTTTTAAAGGAGGAACTTGTCTTAATCTCTTTCATGATTTACCGCGTTTTTCAACTGATCTAGATTTCAGCTTGACACATGGTGCTAAAAATGACGTACTAGCAACAGAAATAATTAGTAAGGTTTTGGGAGAATATCTGAAGATTGATGATTATTTTGATAAATATTTTACTTGGTTTTGGTTAGGAAGCTATGAAAAAGGCAAGCAACGAATAAAGCTAGAAATAAGTAAGAGAATATATCAAGGAGATTGTTATCAAGATCATGATTTATTCGGTTTGACCGTTCGATCACTTGATTTGGCGACAATGAGCGCTCACAAACTATGTGCTGTGGCAGATCGAAAACAGATGGCGAATCGAGATTTGTATGACACCTGGTGGTTGTTGAAAAAAATGACTCCTATTAACAAACAGATTATTTATGAGCGAACAAATAAATCATTGCCGGATTATTTTGATCATCTAAAAGAATATATTGAAGAACACGTAGATAAAAAACATATTTTACTAGGATTAGGAGAGGTTCTAGATGAACCACAGAAAGATTGGGCAAAAGATCATTTATTGGATGAGTTACTTTTTCAAATCAAGTTGAGAAAAGAAGCGGAGGATAATCTGCTTT
>DOZC01000084.1:0-697 GCA_003518205.1 Minisyncoccota bacterium
GTTGGCTCATCGACCATGCCCCATAAAGTTAACCCCATTGATTTTGAAAATGCTGAGGGCAACCTGGGTTTGGCCACCAATTTATTACAGCATTTTATTATCAAACTCCCGATTTCACGGCTTCAACGGGATTTGTCTGACAGCACTGTGAAACGAAATTTTGGAGTCGCTTTTGGTTACAGCGAGTTAGCCTATGATTCGTTGCTCGTCGGGCTCAAAAAACTCCAGCCCAACCACGAATATTTGGCGGCCGAACTCGAAGCTCATTGGGAAGTTGTGACTGAGGGCTATCAAGTCTTGCTCAGAGCAACTGGTGACACTCAGGGTTACCAAAAACTTCAACAGTTGGTGCAAGGCAAAATTGTCACTAAAGCTCTGTTGCATAGCTGGGTCAAAAATTTGACTGTCACATCAGATTTAAAAACCCAATTATTAGCTCTCACTCCTCAAAACTACATCGGCCTGGCGACTCAAATTGCCCATCGAACTTATCAAACCATTATTCAGTATTTGGCTGCCGCGCGCAGTCTGGAGTCCTCTTATGCCAAATCCAAATCCCGTTCTTGAAAGTGCTAAAAAAACCGCTCGGCTTCGACCCACTACCAGAGCCAATACTTTTGCTTTCTGCGGTGGAGCATATGGCGATGAGGGCAAAGGCAGAATTGTCGACATGGTGGTAGCTAGTTTAGCCAAACAC
>DOZC01000084.1:832-1389 GCA_003518205.1 Minisyncoccota bacterium
GACCAGTAGTGGTTTACCGCGACAACGGAGGCGCCAACGCCGGGCATACGGTTGAATTTGCTTCAGGCAAGCGCATCTCTTTTCACCAATTACCATCTGGAGTTTTTGTGGCTGGAGCCACCATTGTGCTCGGCAAAGAAATGGTGATTCATCCTGGTGATTTGCTAGCCGAGTTGGTCGAAATCCAAGCCATAACTGACACCACCGATCGAGCAGAAATTAAATTGGATGAAATGGCAATTTTGTCACTGGATACCCACCGCGCCTTCGAAGGCGTACTCAAACAATGGCAATCTGGTGGTAAAGGCGCCACTGGTCGGGGCATCTCCCCCGCTTATGCCGACGTGCTCTTGAGGCACCCATTGCGAGTTCGAGATCTCATCAACTTTGACAAAGTTAAACTCACCACTCACTACAAAATGTATGCGGCGCTAATCAAAGGTCTGGGGCAAAAACTCGCGACTCAAGCTGTGGCCACTCTGGCTGGTCCAACTCAAGCCGTGGGCAGTCTCAATGAATTTTTGGCTCGACTAAAAACTCAAGCCAAAGCCCTAACT
>DOZC01000084.1:1528-1780 GCA_003518205.1 Minisyncoccota bacterium
ACGTGAATCACTGGCTGTCGCAGCAGTGGGCCGATCCCAAAGTGGGTTTTGTATTCGAAAAAGCTCAAGCTGTTGGTTTGGATTATCGCTGGGGAGTTTATCCAGACATCACAGCTTCAGATACCACTTTTGATGGAATTTTTTCGGCTACTGAAGGCAGAATTGATCCAGATCAAATCCGAGTCAAAGCTGGCGTGGTTAAAGCCACTTACATGTCAAGTGTTGGCTCCCGCCAGCTGCCAACTTTGATGA
>DOZC01000084.1:1889-2980 GCA_003518205.1 Minisyncoccota bacterium
TGAACCGCTAGCTGACAAAATCCGCACTGAAGCTCATGAGTACGGTGCCACCACCAAGCGACCTCGAGATATTGCCTATCTGGATATTCCAGCTCTGAAGTTTTTTGCCAAAACTGGCCGAATGAATTCCCTAATTCTAACTCACCTGGATATCAGTTATCCCAAAACCCCATTAAAAATCTGTGTCGGTTATGAAGTTGATGGACAGCCAGTGGATTACCGTCCTGATCAAACATTTCTAAGCACCGTCACTCCAATTTACCAAACCCTCAAATCCTGGGATGGAAAGGCGCTAAAAACTGCCAAAACTGCGGCTCAGTTACCGGCAGCTGCCAAAAACTTTCTGACCCAAATTAGTAATTGGCTGGGTTTACCAATTTTAGCCATCACCACCGGCCCTCAACGTGACCAAACTGTCTGGCTGTGACAACCTAAATCGAGTCAGGCTCTATCTTTAGTTCCAGTCTTAAAATTTCGAACCTGTGGTAGAATAACTCTCTAAAGAGTTGGCTTCAAAGTTTAAAAGCTTTTCGGAACATAAAAACCAAGTCACTGCTGGTTTTTTCTCGAGGAAAATTTTTAAACCCACCGATAGAATTTTATTAAGGAACCATTTTATGGCTAAAAAAATTAAGTCAGTCCTCAAGTTAAATCTGCCAGCTGGCAGTGCTACCCCAGCTCCTCCAGTTGGACCAATTTTGGGTCAGGCCGGTATCAACATGATGGACTTTTTGAAACAATACAATGACAAAACCTCCGACAAGCGAGGTCAAGTCATTCCGGCAGAAATCACAGTTTACGAGGATCGTTCCTTCACTTTTGTGTTGCGCCTGCCTCCAGTAGCCAACATGATTAAACAAGCTTTAAAGCTGAAAATGGGCAGTGCTACTCCCAACACTAAAAAAGTCGGCAAGCTGACTCAAGAGCAAGTGAAACAAATTGCCGAGCAAAAACTTCCAGAACTCAATACCAATGATCTCGAATCTGCCAAGCGAAGTGTCATCGGCACAGCTCGCAGTATGGGCGTAGAAGTGGCTGAATAAGCTACCAAGCTACGATTGCTAATCTAAGGATAATTATTATGATTAAAA
>DOZC01000084.1:3168-3297 GCA_003518205.1 Minisyncoccota bacterium
CAAAGCCACTAAAGTTCGCAAACTGAGCAAAGCTGCAACTAAAACTAACACCAAAACCAAAAAAACCATTGCTCCCGCCGTAGTGCCTTTTGCCGATCCAGTTGATAATCATGAAGCCAAGGCTGAAAC
>DOZC01000020.1:0-10518 GCA_003518205.1 Minisyncoccota bacterium
TTCTTTTATCGAAATATAATAATCTTTTTCTTTAGGTATTAAGATAGGAAAATTTAAGTCTTTTCGCACCGCAATTATTATCAATCTTTCCCTTTTTTGAGGAACATCCAAATATTGAGATCTTAAAACTTTATATGAGACTCTATAACCAATTTCCTCCAATGCTCTTATCATGATATTCAATGTTTTTCCGCCATCATGTCTTAATAAACCTTTAACATTTTCACCAACAGCTATCTTAGGCATAGTTTCTTTAACACACCTAGCAAATTCAAAAAAAAGTGTACCCCTAGTTTCTTCAAATCCTCGTCCCTTACCTGCATAACTAAATGCCTGACATGGAAATCCACCTTCTACGACATCTACTTTTCCAAACCATGGAGAAAAATCAACTTCAGAAATATTTTTTCCAATTACATTCCATTTTGGCCGATTAATTTGAAGAGTGTTTAACGCATCTTTATCAAATTCAACGTTTAGCAAATGATTCAACCCTGCGTTTTCAAGACCCAGTGCTGTGCCTCCAGCACCGGTAAATAATTCAATTGTAGTAAAATCTGTTTTATTGTTGCGCTTAAGAAATTTAAAATTATTGTTTGTATCTGATCCACTAATTTTATTTTTGACTCTAGAAACTTCTTCTGTATTAAATAACCGATAATTTAAGTCCGAACGATAAGACTTTATAAGACCAACTTTTTCCCATCTTCGTATAGTGTCGGAAGAAACACCAACTGTTTTAGCAGCCTCTGCAACGGTAAAATATTTTGTCATGAATTGACTATAAATATAACCAATGCATTATGCAATGGTTACTAATAGATCAAACTCTATAGGCCCTACTAAAAAACTCTCTGAAGTACTTATCACTTGCAATAAGATCTGTTTTTGTTGACAAAACTTTTGCAATTACTTCTGGTAATATCATGTAAAGCTCCTCCAATGCAGTAGGATTTTCAAAAACCAGAGAATAAAAAGATCTTCCATCAATTTGCCTAATATTTTCATTAAGAGTTCTGTGGTGCTGCTCACTCAGCTTATTAGCGGCTAATAAATCATTACTTGCTTTAGCATTTTTTATCATTCTACCAATACTGTTATCAGGTGGAGTGAATGGTCTATCATACGGTGGATTCTTTGGAACTATCTCAACAAAATAACCAGTGTATCCGCTGTATTCCTTATTTAAAAGTGAATTAATATCGTCATATCTCAGAGTTTTATCGTTACCTTTTGTAGTGTTAAATTTGTTTTTAACTTCAGCAATAATTCTTTTTGAATCACATTTTAAATCAATTACCCCACCAACTGGTAATTTTTCCCAGCCTTTGGCACAACCCAAAATATTTTCATGAAATTCTCCGATCGCATTTGCTAAAGTTTTTCCAACTTTTCTTGCCTTTTCAGTCGTAGTCAGCCACTCTTCTAAAGAAATATTGTGATATGAGCTTTCAAATAAACCAAAAAACGGGTCGATGACGTTGCTAAATAAGTCTGTTTCAGATTTTTTGATACCTTTTTCATAAGTATTGATTACTTTTTTGACAAAAAATTCTAATTTTTCGTCATCAATAAAACTCAAATATCTATTGCTCATATAAAATGACTATAACTATTAATCAAAATAAATACTACAGCATATTTGGCTCAAAGTGTGAGATCTGTAGGTCTAGAACCCAGTGTTATTATAAAAGTTTTAGATAAAAATTATTCAATTTTTTGTTCGAATTCACCAAAGCACACTGGAAATCATAACTATCACCGTCTGCCAACAATTTTAATGTTACAACCAAATATTTTTCATTAATTTCAAATTCAGGTTTTAATGGCCACCAACGGGAATCGTAACTTTCATTGTTAAAAGCGTAAAAACTTTTGTCGTCTTCCTTCTTTATCGCAATATTTACCATGCCCTCCTCTTCAACGAAGATGCTGTCTCTAGAAGGCATTAGGATTTGCGAATAATCAACTTTTCCTGTTGAATAATCAACTGGTTCTTTTGTTGTTGCCCATCGACCATTATTTATTGTTTTAATAGTAAACTTACTATTTTCTGGCAGAGAAAAATTAATTTGAGCCTTTGCATTATTGAGGTTTGTTTTTCCAAACAAAAAGCTAATTAACTTAAAAAATAAATTATTTGGCTTGTTGATAATTCTTATACTTAGGAAACGATATTGACCTACGCCATTTTGAAAAAGTTGCCCATTATCAATCTTGAAGGTCAATTTGGGCTTTGAAAAATAACTTGCCAATCTTGTAATCAGCCAACCTAATATGGCACCAAATAATAACTCCATATAGTTCATTTCTTTTCCTTTCACAAGCGAGACTTGGGTTTCGAGAGGGACTTACCCTCGTCAAGCTCAAGATTTAAACCCTCTGAAGGTTGTCGCTTGATCGGGCACAAGTCGTCCCGCGGTCATATTGATCAAAAACATCAACTTCGTTGATTTTTTTGATCAATGCGGAAGGGGCGGTCGCTGAATGCGACATTAGGCAGGCACTCCGTGCTTGCCGTCAGGACTATTCTTTCAGAAAGTGCCTTCCCATATCTCCAGCGTTTACCAAATCTAGCTGCGCTAGATTGGCCCACGCTGCGGAAGGGGCGGGACTCGAACCCGCGGTGCCCGAAGGCGTCAGTTTTCGAGGCTGGGGCCATAGCCGCTATGCGACCCTTCCATTACCGATATCAACACTCCGATATCGGATGGCTGAAAGTGCACTCGGTGCGATTCGAACGCACGACCCTCAGATCCGCAATCTGATGCTCTATCCAACTGAGCTACGAGTGCATGTCAGATATCTGATTCCGGATACCGGATTTCAGATAACAGATATCGGATTATAACAAAGAATAAGTTTTATGGCAGCAGGCCGCTGTTGCAATCCAATGCCATTGTCAATCACTCGCAACGAGAGCCACCCGCATCAACCACACCATTTATTTTATTTAACAATTTTTTCCCACGGAAACTCGGGCCGGCCAAAATGACCGTGAGCCGCAGTTTTGAGATAAATGGGTCGGCGTAAATCTAGACCATCCAGAATGCCTTTAACTGAACAATCTAATAATTCGGTCACAAAATCGTCAATTTTTTTCTGACTCACAGTGGCGGTGCCAAAAGTATCCACATTTTTCATTACTGGTTGAGCTTGACCAATGCAATAAGCCAAAGCCAATTCGGCACGATCTGCCAAACCATGAGCCACCAGATTTTTAGCGATGTATCGGGCTGCATAGGCACCAGATCTATCAACTTTAGTAGGATCCTTACCACTAAAACACCCACCGCCCACTCTGGCATAGCCACCATAGGTATCCACCACAATTTTTCTGCCAGTCACGCCAGTATCAGCGGCTGGACCACCCTGATGCCAAACTCCAGTGCCATTCACAATGAGATTTTCGATCGAAATTTCGAAGCCAAACTCCCTCAAAACTGGAGTCACAATTTGTTCATAGACGTCAGTTTTGACCTGTTCAAGTTTAATAGTTGGTTGATGAGGCACAGCTACCACCAGTTTTTCTACCGCCACTGGCTTGCCAGCTTCATAACGCACCGTCACCTGAGACTTGCCGTCAGGTCGCAAATAGGCTAACTGGCCAGAAATGCGAACTGCGTCAATCTTAGCAGCCAAAGCTTGAGCCAAGGCAATGGGTAGAGGCATCAAAGTTGATGTCTCATTGCAGGCATAGCCAAACATCATGCCTTGATCGCCAGCTCCGGCATTATCCACACCTTGAGAAATTTCTCGGGATTGTTTATGAATTAAAGTTAAAATTGGTGATTGATCTGAGAATCCATAGCTAGGATCGGTGTAATCCAGACGCTTAATTTGCTCGCGGGCGACTTTTTCAAAATCAACTTTTCCGGCCAAAGTAATCTCTCCTGCCAAAACTACTTGATTGGTGGTCACCAAAGTTTCCACTGCTACTCGGCCGAATTTATCCTGAGCCAACACCGCATCGACGATAGAGTCAGAAATTTGATCACAAATTTTATCTGGATGACCAGCACACACCGATTCCGATGTAAATAATTGTGTTTCAGGCATAAAAAACCTCTCGTGGTATCGAGAGGGAATACCTAAATTAATAGTACATCTGTCCTCTCAGGGCGAATGGAGCACCATAGCCAGTAATAATACTCAGCTTGGTTGCTAGACAGGTCATGAAGTCGAATCTCTCGCTGTCTTTCGTGATGTGGGATTATTGTAACAGATTATTTTGGCAAATCCTTCAAATAGCGTCTGCCTTTTAGTTTAGTGGGCAAGCATTGATCAGGAGTCAAACCATACATGCTATAACCTTCGCCATAACCCAAACCCTTCATGAGTTTGGTGGGAGCATTCCGCATTCGCAGCGGAATCATGGCGTTGCCGAATTGGCGCACATCAGCTTGAGCAGCCCGCAGCCCGTCGTAGGCACTCCGGTTTTTGGGAGCTCTGGCTAAATAAGCCACTCCCTGAGCTAAATTAATGGCACATTCCGGATAACCAATAGTCTCACAGGCTCTGAATACCGCATTAGCTACCACTAGGGCGGTGGGTTGAGCCAATCCCACATCTTCTGAGGCAAAGACTACCAAGCGTCGAGCAATAAAAATCGGATCTTCTCCCGCCTCAACCATCCTGGCCAAATAATATAGTGCCGCATCAGGCTGACTGGCTCGGAGGCTTTTGATAAAAGCACTGATGGTATCGTAATGTGAATCACCAGCCTTATCATAATTAAGATGTTGGGATTGAAGAGAGTTTTTTAAATTTTCCAAAGATAAATCCTGATATAAACTCAAAGCGTTATCCATAATGGTTAAAAGTTTTCGAGCATCACCATTGGAAAAATTTAACAGCCAGGCTTTAGCCTCGGCAGTGAGTTTTTGAACCTTGCCCTGACGTTTGAGATAAAGCAACGCCTGTTGCATAATTTGGGCCAAATCAGTTTCAGTCAAAGCCTCCAAGACAAAAACCCGACTGCGCGACAATAATGCCGCGATAACTTCGAAAGAAGGATTTTCTGTAGTCGCCCCAATTAGCACCATGACACCAGATTCCACATAGGGCAACAAAAAATCTTGCTGTGCTTTATTAAATCGATGGATTTCATCGATAAACAAAACCGGCGCTAAATATGACTCACTCAAACCTCGTTGCTGCTGAGATTTTTCTACCACGGCTTTGAGATCGGCTTTACCGGCACTGACCGCTGAAACCTCAATAAATTCCCGACCGGCCTGTTTGGCAATAATTCGCGCCAAAGTAGTTTTGCCTACTCCCGGGGGTCCCCAAAAAATCATCGAAAAAATCGCGCCCAGCTCTACCGCTACTCGCAGTGGTTTGCCTTGACCCACCAAGTGTGTCTGTCCCACGAATTCATCAAGTGTCTGAGGGCGAAGTAGTGCCGCCAGAGGCGCAGCCGCATATGAAGTAGTTTGAGCTAGAGCAGAAAAAACCATAACTCCATATTAGCAGAAACCAAAAGAAAGGCGAAGCAGAAAAGGCGTTAATTTTTTTGAGATTTATCCATATCGTAACGCTCATGGGTAAACTGAATTTTACGGCGCATGACTGCTTCGACATCGATTTTTAATTCGATTCCTAATAACAAAATACAGGCCATGACATCGGCAAACTCATCTTCGATGTTTTCACGACTAAATTTAGCAATTTTACTATCCCGCGACAAATTCATGCTCGTCAAAATTTCATCAGATAATTCGCCCAGTTCCTCCATGATCTTCATGGTGCGAGCAAAGGTGCGTTGATTGCCATCCGGCAAAGGCCAACGGCTATTTAAATAGTTAGAAATTGTCGTATAACTAGCCACCAAATCTTTAATCGACATCGATACGGTAGTTGGAACTGAATGATCATCGGCCACAGTAGCCACAGCTTGACCATCTACTGTTTGAGTTAACGGGCGATTTTGATCAGACATAGCCCAAGATTATACTCCTTTTGAGTCAAAAAAACTGCGCTAAACCAGCTTAATTTATCTTAAGTGCTTAGCACGCTCGTTGCGAGTTAAGTAGCGTTTGCGAAGTCTTAAAGAATCCGGAGTTACTTCCAATATTTCATCTTCAGCCACAAAATCCAGACATTGCTCAAGCGACAACTGCATCGGAGTATTCAGCGGAATCATAATATCAGCATTAGATCTAAAGTTGGTCAAATGCTTCATTTTGCAAACATTAAATTCCATATCGTCTTGTTGTTTATTCAATCCCACGATCATTCCCGAATAAACTGGCACACCCGGACCAATAAAGGACACACCCCGGTTTTGTAAACCTTCCAAGGCATAACTGGTGGAGTTACCACTATCGGTGGCAATGATGGCACCGCTGCGCAACTTAGCGGCCACATTCATCAGTGGGAAATAACCGATAAATCGACTCGCAAACACCCCATTTCCACGAGTTTTAGTTAAAATATCGCCGCGAAAACCCAATAAATTGCGACTCGAAATGCGATATAGCAAATGCGCCACATTTTTATCATCAGTCAGGCTATCTAACAGCTCTGCCTGACGTTTACCCAATTCCTCAGTGATAATACCAATATAATTTGTGTCGATATCAATGGTTAGTTCCTCCACCGGCTCGCATTGTTTGCCGTCAACTTCTTTCAAAATCACTTGAGGTTTTCCAGCCTCTAATTCATAGCCCTCCCGACGCATGGTTTCCACCAAAATCGCTAAATGAAGTTCGCCCCGGCCAGCTACCATAAATCCTGCCCCATTAGAACTCTGTTCAATTCGCAAACCAATATTGGTTTTTTTCTCCCGCAATAAGCGTTCCTCGATTTGACGAATGGTGCAAAACTTGCCCTCCCGCCCAGCAAATGGTGAAGTGTTAGCGGCTACCTGAATTTTTAGAGTGGGTTCGGTCAATTTAATCATGGGAAAACCAGTGGGATCTTGAGGATCAGCTAGAGTTTGACCAATTTCAGGATTTTCAATACCAGTCAAAGCCACAATGTCGCCGGCTTGACACTCAGGTACTTCTTCTCGATTTAAACCATTGCTGACCATTACCAACTGCACATTAGCATTGCCAACTAATTCGTGTTCAGCTAACTTAACCAAACGTTGACCTTTTCTCACTACCCCCTGAGAAACTTTGCCGATAGCATAAGTCCCTTTATAAGCATCAAAATCAATATTCGAAATTAACATTTTAAATGGCTTGGTGGCATCAGCTGAAGGAGCTGGCACAGTTTCAATAATTTGCTCAAACACTACTCGCAAATCAGCTGGAGCATTAAAATCAGTTGGTAAAGATTTCCAAGCTTTACCCTCACGACCCACCGCGTAAAGCACTGGAAAATCTAAAAAGGACTCATCAGCCGCATCTACTAAACTCAAAATCAATTCCTCGATCTGACGCAGCACTCTTTCCGGCTCCGCATCTTTGCGATCAATTTTGTTAACCAAAACAATTAATTTCAGTCTTTGTTTAATGGCTTGTTGCAACACAAATTTGGTTTGAGGCAGACAACCTTCCGCCGCATCCACCAGCAAAATGGCTCCATCGGCCATATTGATGACTCGTTCTACTTCGCCACCAAAATCAGCATGACCTGGGGTATCAATAATATTAATTTTGTAATCCTGATAGAAAACCGCCGTATTTTTGGCCAAAATCGTAATACCCTTTTCCCGCTCCAGATCATTTTTATCCAAAATCGTGGTTTGAGTCATTTCCGCCTGATTGTCCCGAAAAGCGTGAGTTTGCTTGAGCAAACCATCGATTAAAGTAGTTTTCCCATGGTCCACGTGAGCGATAATAGCTACATTGCGAATTTGCATAAATTTATTTGTCTAGTGGGGTACTAAATTGTAAGTGTTGTCGCGAGTAAGTAATTTTTGAAACTCTCACAACCGCTGTCAAAAGTGAAGCGCAGCCTCACTGAAACCCGGGCAGAGAAGCAAGAGAAGAATTATAGCACTTTTTCGGGGAAAAACTAGGTTTAGCTCCAATACTCCGGATGTTCCTGCATAAAACGTTCTCGCTCTTTACCCTTGAGGTGAGGAATAAAAGGTCTAAAGTCTTGGAGATTGCCTTGGTGGTTTCGAAACACCGAGAGTAATTTGTTGATATATTGCTGTAAATCCTCAGCAATCGCCACGTTTTCAATATAAAAATATTTTTTATTCACTCGGTCACTGGCATCAGTGGCTAATCCCGAGCTAGAAGCACTCGAGCGAGCCGTAAAAGTGCCCAACTTAAATAAGGCCTGCAAAAAACCTTTGGTATAAGAGCCGGTATCAACGATCATTTCCAGAGGCAGAGATAAAGTATGGCGATTCACTGGCGTGGTATACACAAATTTTGTCAGGCGTTTGGTAGTCACAATGCAGATGCTTTTGAGCCACAATTGTTGTTGCCACCACCAGCCTAAAATCATGGTTATGGCGGCGGCTATTACGGTTATTAATCCAAATCCCACTGGCACACCCCACCCGAGATTGGCTTGCAAAAACCAACCCACCAGCCAACCAGCCATTAAAATTGCTACTCCCATTCCAAAAACTAAACTTAATCTGAATAAATGTATGACTTCATTTTCTCGCACCACAAACAAGATTTCTTCATCAGAGTTTTGGCCGGGAAAACGGTAGTCGGTGTAGGGAAAAACAAATTCAGAAAGAGTAAAAATCTCAGTCATAGTTTAATTATAATACGGCACCGGTATAATAACCGCATTGAGAATGACTTTTTAAAATGACTTCTGCCACTATCACCAAAATTATTGAACAGGGCGAGCGCTTCGTCTCTGGTCAAAGATTGCCATTTCAAACTTTGGAATTAGTGAAACCAGATAAAACCTCGGTCATAATTGAACTGGAAGCTACGCCACAAACCTCTATTCAGCTTTATCGAGTTGGAGATAAGGTTTGGTTGGACTCAGCTGCTACCACCACCAGCAATCCCAAATCCTCTTGGATTATTACTGATTACAATCGTCAGGAACCACTCCTAGTGCTAGCTCTCTTATTCGCAGTTTTAGTCATCGGCATAGGCAAATGGCGAGGTTTTTGGTCACTCATAGCTTTAGGATTATCATTTCTCATCATTACTTTTTTTACCGTACCTCTGATTACAACTGGCTGGAATCCAATTTTAATCTCAATTTTAACTGCGGTTTTAATCTTGCCAGTGAATTTTTATCTCTCACACGGTTGGCAACTCAAAACTCATTTGGCTCTTGGAAGTACGATTTTAGCCTTAATTATAACTAGTTTTTTAGCTCAAGTTTTTATTCAAACCGCTCATCTAACTGGAATGGCCTCTGAAGAGGCCGGGTTTTTGCTAGTGGAAAATCCAGATTTAATCAACTTTCAAAACTTAATTTTAGCGGCAGTAATCGTGGGCGCGTTGGGAATTTTGGATGACGTGACTGTCTCTCAAACCTCAGTGGTTTTTGAACTGAAAGCAGCTAATCCGAATTTTAATTGGCGAGAGCTTTATCGTCGAGGTATGAAAATCGGCCAAGATCACATTAGTTCGATGGTCAATACTCTGGTATTAGTTTATGCCGGAGCGGCATTGCCACTCTTACTTTTGTTTAGCCGCAGTTCGAAATCTTTTGGAGAACTCATCAATTCAGAAATTATTGCTGAAGAAATTATCAAAACCCTCACGGGCAGTATTGGTTTGATTTTTGCTGCCCCATTAACAACCCTTTTGGCTGCTTTAGTTTTGAACCACCCAAAATTTAAAAAATTTTCCTTTTCGCAATCTAAAGAATCACACTCTCATCCACATTAGGATTGGGGTCTGATGCAGACGCCAAAATATAAATATCTCGCCGACCATCAGTGGTGGTACCAACTAATTTGCCCTCACCCAGTAAAATTCGCTCAAAAGGCTGACACGCCTGACAACCAGCGGTGCCATTAGGGCAGCGAAATCTATCTAGTTGCCTCGCTAATTTCATTTGTTTACCAATTTTTAAAAGCTCTGTCGTGGCCTCAGAAGGATCAGGCAATGGCTTTTCAGTCAAACCCTCACCAAACTCTAAATACCAATAGCTCATCTTGAAAATTGGGCGTTTTTGGCAGTTTTTGGCTAACAAGTAATAGATGGGTAATTGCAAGGAATCAGTTTTTTCTTCCGTTTTACTGGTCTTGAAATCAATAATGTGTACTGAATCTGTGTCAGCCAAATATTCTAACCAGTCCAATTTGCCACACAAAATCAATTCTTCTGACTCTGAAAGCCAATAATATGGTAAGTCAGCTTTGAGTTTGACCGCTAATTTGGTCAATGGTCCAGGATTGGCCATGACTTTACTCAGCATGGTTTCGCCACGCTGAAAAAATCGCTGCTCCTGAGCTTCACTGGTAAAACCACCCTTGAGACCAGTAATTTTTGGCCAGCGCTCTTTGAGTGTTACTAACAATGATTTTTTAAATCTTTGATCAGTGGGTAATTGTGACAAATTTTCGACAATTTCATGAATGATCTGTCCCAAAGCCAATGCCGGCGACATCAATTGAATTTTGTGGCG
>DOZC01000020.1:10766-18121 GCA_003518205.1 Minisyncoccota bacterium
TTGGTGATTGCCGGGGCAACAGAAGTGACAGCAGACATGGTTTTAGTATACAGGAAACCAAAAAACTACGTTATTGAGGTGTTTTTTTGGCTACAATTACTAATCTGTCTGGTTGAGCAAATTCACCGCCGATTCTGGAACCAATGCCTGCAACTTTTGGTTTGAAACTAGAAATCTCTTTATCATTGGGAGATTTTTTTGGCAAAACTTTATCTAAAATGTCCATAGCTTGATGAGCTACGGGAATAATTTTATTTACCATCAACGCTTTAAAGTCGTCTCCTCCGGCAACAGTGATAAACCAGGCTTTGGCCGCACTCCAGGTGGCGACTGCTTGATTCTTTGGAGCCATGCCCGGATTAGACTCAACGAAAACTAAACCTGCTTGATTCATAACCTCCTTAATTTCATCTAGTGTTAACACAATTTCACCCTCCATATGATGGACTGCGTAATACTCTTCAGTTGGATGTATTCCCATTCTAGTGGTGGCAAAAGATGCTACTAAAACCCCATTTTCACCTAAAGTTTTAGCTTTTCTCCGAAGTGTTTCAACTAAAACTCTTTTCATTTGATCATGGTTTTCTGGCGTAAAATAATTTGGCCTAGATATGATCGGAATCTTTGCTAATTTTAATATCTCTTGAGTTAATTGATCCAATCTTTTTGCAGCTGAACCATAGTGTGCAGCTCCTAATGTTGGAGAAACTTCTCGAGCCAATTCTCCATCTTTTTTCCCGTTGGCATCCCAACCCACATGAGATCCTAAATGAGCATCAACTATATCAGAGGCCACATTTTCTCCAAAAGGCAAAGTGTGAGCGTGACCAACCACCACTTCAACCTTGCTATTTGAGCCATATTTGACTAATAAACTTTTTTTAACTTCTCCAGCTGTTTGAAGATCAGGACAAGTTACAATTAATTTTTGATCTGGCATGTTTCCATCAGATCTAAGCCAGCCCTGAAAAATCTCAATCGTTATCAATCCATTTTCAGCTAATTCATTTTTTTTCAATGCCTCTTGAACCGCCCTAGCTGTTTGACCAATCGGATCGTGAGACATTTCAGCTAAAGATTCATTTATGTTATAAGACTTGTTTTCCAAAGGTTTGTTTTCCATCATATTTTCAACAATTTCTTATACACTTTAATATGTACCGTGGCCACTTTAGCCGCATCGTATTGTTTGACTTCTTTGAGTTCCCATTTTTTGAGTCTGGCTGTCAACTGCGGTTGGTTTGATAATTTTAAAATAGCCGCAGCTAAAACTTCTGACTGCCTGGGATCTATCACTAAATCCTGAGCCGGATAGTTTTTCATAGTTTCACTATAACCGCGATTGTTACCACAAATAATTGGCAAGCCACATGCCATAGCCTCAGTTAACACCATTCCAAAACTTTCACCTGACAATGAGGGCGCTATCAGAGCATCGGCGTGTTGCAGATAAGCCGTCTTAGTTTTTTCGCTTTGACGTCCCAACCAAACAATTTGCTTGGTTAAATCTAGAGTTTCAGCCAAAAGTTTGACTTCGATTTCCAACGGACCAGCTCCTAATACAAACAGCTTGAGTTGAGCGCGGAGGTCAACCGGAATTTTAGCCAAAGCTAACAATAGTTCGCTCATCCCTTTGCGCCGATCCAACCGGCCCACAAATAAAAAATTAAAGGTTTTGATCGTCAATAATTTTGGTCGTGGCTGAGGGATCTGATAGGCTTTGAGATCAATGGGGTTGGGAATAATTACTGTGGCAGCATCAGCAAAATACCTTTCACAACTGGCTGCAGTTTGAGATACGGCGATGGTTTGAGTGATTTGGGGTTTGAGTTGTTTGGTGATGGCTTCTACAAAAAATAGCCACTGCTCCACCGGCGCATCTTTATCCCAACCGGAATGAAGGGTCACTACTACCGGAATTGGTGAAGCCGGAATCAATTGCCAATTGATAAATGGAATCAAGGGGGCCTGAACATGTAGTAAATCCAACTTTTGCTCTATCAAAAGTTTTTTCAGCTCATCACCAGAAGCAAAACTAAAAGTGTAGTCAGACCAGGAGCCATTAAAATTCGGCAGATTTACTCCCAACCCTACGGATACGTGGGGTTGGGGTACAGTTTTGATATCAGTAGGAGTCGGTGAAAAATAAACTACTTCAATACCTTGTTTTTGAAGCGCTTGCCCCAACAATAAAGTATGAGTTTGCACTCCTCCTAGTGTAGTAAAAGATAATGGACAGACCAAACCGACTCGCATTTTAAATTCCTAATTTTTAAACTCCTGCCTGAGTTTTTAATAATTCGAGCTCTGACTGACTTAATTTATGCCACTCACCTGGTTTGAGTGCCCCCAAACCAATGGGGCCAAACTGAATTCGCTTCAACTTCAATACTTCTAATTCTACATGAGGCAACATGCGTCTAATCTGACGATTTTTACCTTCGCGCAGCGTCATGAGAAGTGACCAACGCCGATTTTCTAGTGGTGTGGCTTCAATTTCGCAAGGCGCAGTCATGCCGTCTTTAAGTCGAACTCCTCGACGCAAATGATCTAATTTTTGAGGCGTAACTTCGCCGCTGACCCAAACTAAATAAATTTTGGGCAAATGAAACCTGGGATGAGCCAATCGCTCCGCCAATTCGCCATCATTAGTCATCAAAATTAAACCCTCTGATTCTTGATCCAATCTTCCTACCGGATAAAGTCGAGTTTTTAACCCTTTGAAGTATTTCATGACTGTGGGTCGACCATCCGGATCACTAACTGTCGAAATTACTCCCGCCGGTTTATAGAGCCCAAAGTATTGCAAAACCACATTAGCTGGAGTCATCACCACTAGTTTGCCGTTAACCAAAATTTTATCTTGTCCCGGAATGACTGGTTGACCCAATGTGGCTGGCTGACCATTAACCATGACTCGACCCTCAGTAATCAGAGTATCGATTTTCCGCCTGGCAGCAATACCAAGTCTGGCAAGATATTTATTAATTCGCTCTTTGGCGCCAGTTTTAATAGGTTGTGGAGAAGAAACTAAGATCATAAGTTAGATCCATTAGAAACCAAGCCCAAGGTTTTAGCCGCTGACGTCAGAGCTATCGCAAAAGCCTCTAAATCAACTTGAGTGTGAGCGGCACTAATTTGAACCCGAATTTCATCTCGACCAGCTGGCACCACCGGGTAGTTGATGCTGGTCACCATAAATCCTGCTGCAAACAGAGCTTCTTTCAAAGCTTTAGATTTAGCTGGATCACCTACCAAGACTGGTTGAATTGCGTGCTGTGACTTGGCCGCAAATTCAAGTCCGGCTTTGGACATTAAAGCCGAAAAAGTGGCCAAGTTTGTTCTGGACTGAGCTAAAATTTTTTGTCCGGCCGCTTGGTCTAACAACTCTACCGCTGCCAGTGCTGCTCCTGCCGTACCAGGTGAAATTGAGTTGGAGTAAATATAAGTAGCACAAGATTCGCGCAAATAATCAATCACAGTTTGGCTTGCTACCACATAACCGCCATCAGCC
Source organism: Minisyncoccota bacterium (assembly GCA_003518205.1). Classification (GTDB taxonomy): domain Bacteria; phylum Patescibacteriota; class Microgenomatia; order UBA1400; family PJMF01; genus UBA9650. The sequence continues at coordinate 14,281 of DOZC01000020.1, forward strand.
CCAAAAGCTTTACCAAAAGTGCCAATAAGTACATCGGCCTTAACGCCTTCAATTTCTTCAATCCCGCGCCCGGTCTTTCCGGCAATCCCGACTCCATGAGCATCGTCAACTACAAGCAAAACTCCATTTACATATTCTTTATCATACTTATCAATGATTGTTCTAATCTCTCTAAGCTTTTGATATTCTCCTAACATACTGAAAACTCCATCGGTCACAACCAGAGCTCTTTTATAAATTTTTTTATTTATCTCAAGAACTTCCTCTAAATGTACTGGGTCCATAAGTTTAAAAATAGCTCTTTGTTCTTTCGGAAGATTGGCAACCCTTATGCCATCAATTATACTGCGGTGGTTTAAAGCGTCAGAAATAACGATGACATTATTATCGACTAACGAATCCTTATTTTGTCCTGCAATCAGGCAGTATAAAACCGCGAGGTTAGTCGCAAATGAAAACGAAAAAACCATTGCGTCATCTCTTTTGTGAAATTTAGCCAAAGCCTTTTCAAGATCGCGGTGAATTTTTAGACTACCGGAAATAAATCTGACTGCGCCCGGCCCCGTACCAAAAATTTCTGATGCTTCTCTTTCAGCTTTTTTCAATAGAGGATGATGACGAAAACCTAGATAATCATTTGAGTTGAAAACTTGGTATTTTTCTTTACCAATGATCGCCTTTGGGGAACTCTCCTTTGTAAAGCCGGTTATAATTTTTTCAAAACGCTTCGAAGTTTTTGCTTTATCAATCCTGTCAACCTCTTGTTTTAATACTGAAATAAAATTATTGCGTGACATATTATTTTTTTCCGCCGACTGGCGGATTAATTTTTATTTTCAATTGACTCAACATAACCTTGGTCATTTTTTTAAGATCATATTTATGATTCCAGCCCCAGTCACGCCTTGCCTGTGAATCATCTATCGATTTTGGCCAAGAGTCGGCAATCTTTTGCCTTCGGTCAGGTTTGTAGTCGCATTTAAATTTTGGAGATAATTTTTTAATTTCGGTAACCAGTTCGATTGGAGTATAATTAATTGCTCCAAAATTATAACTGGTGCGAACGGTGATCTTTTTGGCAGGGGTTTCCATAAGTTTTATAGTTCCATAAATTGCATCGTCAATGTACATCATTGGTAAACGGGTATCTTTTTTTAAAAAACAGGTGTATTTATTTTTGCCAATGGCTCCATAAAAAATATGGACGGAATATTCGGTCGTTCCGTCTCCCGGTGGCGTTTTGTAGCCAATCAACCCAGGATAGCGGAGGCTGCGACTATCAACTCCATATCTCAAAAAGTAATATTGACATAAAAGTTCACCGGCTACCTTATTTACTCCGTACATGGTGGTTGGTTCTAAAATTGTCCTTTGTGGAGTATTTATTTTTGGAGTTGTTGATCCAAAAGCCGCAATTGAACTTGGCCAAAAAAGCTTAAATTTATATTTGACAGCCCGATCAAGAATCGATTTTAGACTGCCAAGATTAATATCCCAAGCTAGATCGGGATTTTTTTCACTGGCAACCGAGAGCAACCCTGCTAAATGATAAACTGTGCCAATATTATGTTTTTTAATTATTTTTTCCAAATTATCCTTATCACGGACATCACCTTTTTCCGAAATTACATCAAATTGGTTATGGGTCGTCTTATGGGAAAGAGTAATGATTTCGTTACTCTTGTACTTTTTCCGCAGTGCCAAAACCAAATCAGTTCCGACCAAACCGTATGCCCCAGTGATCAAAATTTTTTTCATTTAATTATTATAATTTATAATAAAAAGCCCTCCTTTCGGAGGGATATTTTTACACAAAAAAACTACCCTCCTAAACGAGAGTGGTAGTTGTGCCGTTGATGTTAAGATTCATTTTCATTAGATTAAATATACTCTATATTTATGAAAAATCAATAGAATTTTTTGTGGGAACCTCGCACTCTTCCCGAATTCAAATACTTATCCAAAACAGCGGTTTCGGCTTCGAACCCCGGTGGTTCATGCTCCATAAAACCAACTGGTTTTTGTTTTTTTTGGTTTAAATCTCAATTTCATCATAAGGCCCATGACAACCGCCAGTTCCCTTTCGACCGGCGGTTTCGAATTCATGACGAGCCCTGATCTCTTGACGGATATTATTAAGAACCTCATCTTTAGTTTCATTTGGATGAGTAGGTTTTCGTTTTTTACGCCATTTAATATCGTGGATCGTACATCTTATTTCTAATCCATAAACAGGTTTACGTCTAAATATTTCTCTAAAAAATTTTACACCTTCGTTAAGCATATATTTTTTGCGGTGGACGATACAGGACTTGAACCTGTGACCTTTACAATGTCAATGTAACGCTCTAGCCAACTGAGCTAATCGTCCTGATTAAACAATTTTACCAAATAATTTCCCCTTTTTATATTCTAATATTTTAGCCTCATACAACCGCGCCGGTTGTATTGGCTTATCTTGTTTAATATATATTGGAATTTGGTTGTCAAGTAATGCTTCTTGATAAAATCCAAATTTATTATTTAAAATCAAAACGGATGAAGTCCGTCCAACATTTATTTTTAAGAATTCTTCATATTTTCTTTTTCCAAGATCAGCTATCAATTTTGCCCGCTTCGTTTTTACGGCGCTTGATGGCTTTTTTAAATTTTTTTTCATATAATGAGCCGCGGTATTATCCCTATTTGAAAAACGGAAAATATGAAACTTTGAAATTGGTGATTTTTCCAGAAAATCATAAGTATCCTGAAAATCTTTATCAGTCTCATCAAGAAAACCAACAATCACATCGGTTGCAATCAAGGCAAATTTGTTCAATCGTTTAATCGATTGAAGTTTTTCCATTATTTCTTCCCTTGTGTAGCTTCGCTTCATCAAGTTTAATATTTTATTTGAACCTGACTGAATAGGCACATGAAAAAAATTGATCAACCGTTTTAAAGGTAATATTTTTTTATAATAATCAAGAAATTCATTGTCAATACTCCAAGGATGAATTGATCCAAAACTTATTCTTTGAATTTTAGTTACTTCAATCGTTTGATCGATTAAAGTGATTAATTTTTCTCCGGTGTCAAATCCAAACGCTTCCGTATTAATCGCTGTAAAAATTATTTCCTTGATATTTTTCCCCAAACTTTTAATTTTTAATTTTAAATTTTCAATTGTTTCAGATCTTGGCGTGCCTCGAAGATAAGGCACAATACAGTAACTACAAAACCTCTGACAACCATCTTGTATCTTAATTAACGTTCTTCCGGAGTTTAAATATTTACTCGCCCACCGAAGTCTTGACGAAGGTGGGTCCAAATAATTCGCTTCGTTTGAACTTAGTCCTTTTTGAATTAATTTGACAAGAAATTTTTTATCGACATTTTCTATGACAAGATCTACCGGAAGGCCTTTGAGAAGATTATTTTTTTTCCAATAGGTTGCCGAACATCCTGTTACAACAACTTGTCCTTTTGGATTTTCACGCTTGAGCTTAAAAATTAGCTGTTTAGCTTCGCGCTCAGCTTTGTGGGTGACAGCACAAGTGTTAATGATAGATACGTTTGGTAACCGCTCTTTGAGACTAAATCCAATATTTTGCATCTCTCGATCAATTACTTCTTTTTCAGCCTGATTGACACGACAACCAAATGAAAATGTAATAAAAGTTTGTTTTTTAGTCATTCATTAAATCAGTATTATACTAATTTATAATGCTGGATTATATCAAATATCAAAAATCAAAGATCAAAAATAATCCAAAAAATTAAAATTCTGAGCTTTCAACTTGGTTTTGAGGTTTGATCTTTGCGCTTTGATTTTTATAGGTGATAGGTTCTAAAACGAAGT
>DOZC01000040.1 GCA_003518205.1 Minisyncoccota bacterium
GTGGTTTTTGAAGCTGTGGCTGAAGGTGGTATTACTAGATTTGGGGCGATCTTCTACTGTGGAGTTCAAGCTGATGACATTATTTTGGCTCCGATTCGTTCAGCCCGAACTTATTACATTGATTGGGCTTCTGGATTTAACAGACCAATGTATGTTCATGTGGGTGGTGCCAATATCGATGGTCCCACAGATGCCTTAGGTCAATTGGCCGATTATGGTTGGAATCTTCAAAACGACATCAACCAGTTCTCAGTGGGTTATCCCACTTTTGTGCGGGATTACAATCGTTTGGGTGATCGCGAAATTGCCACCGAACACACCATGGTTACTAGCACCGAGAAGCTGTGGAAAATTGCCACCAAACGAGGCTGGACCAATTTATCGCCCGCTCTTAAATCTGGCAAAACTGTAATTCCAGCCACCGAATGGCAAGCTGGCTATGCCGGTTGGAAATTTGAAGACGGTAAAACTACCGGTTCAACTTCGACCATCAGTTATGATTTTTGGAGCGGTTATGATGATTATGCCGTGGCTTGGCAATATGACGGTAGCAAAAATGCCTACGCCAGATCAGAAGGGGGTGACAAACATACTGATCTCAATGATGGCAGCCAAATTATGGCTAGCAATGTGGTCATTTTGTTAACTACCGAAAAAGGCCCAATTAATGAAAAAAAACACATGATTTATGGAACCACCGGCAAAGGCGAAGCCTTAATCTTTAAAAATGGCGAAGTAGTTAAAGCTAATTGGTCAAAGAAAACTCGGGAAGCCGAGCTGGGATTTACCGACGCCAAGGGTAAAGAAATGGTTTTTACCCGGGGTTCAGTCTGGATTTCAGTCCTAGCAACTGGCAGCAAAGTAAACTACTAATATGACAGGCTTGATTGACCTTATTGTTTCGAAAGTGAGAGTTAAACTCCTGGATTTATTTTTTCAACGTCCAGATGAAATGTTTTATGTCAGGGAACTGACTCGACTGATTAATGAGGAAATTAATGCTGTCAGACGTGAGCTAGATCGTTTACTAGAGTGTGGTTTGATTAAAAGTGAGCAGCGTGGGAACAGACTTTATTACACTCTCAATCATCACTACCTCCTTTATCAGGAGTTATTACAGGCTACAGCCAAGAGTTCAGGTTTGGGTAAAAAAATTCGCAAACTCCGACGCAAGCTTGGTACGTTAGACTATGTGATGTTTTCTGGTCGCTATGTTCGAGGTTTGAAGCCAGTGAGAGATGAGGTGGATATTTTGATTGTGGGCGAAGTAGTTTTGCCTGAGTTAGAAGTTTTAATGAAAGAGGAACAAGAGCGGCTGGGTCGGGAACTTAACTATGCGGTTTTTAATTTAGAAGAATTTGAGTTTCGTAAAGCCAGACGTGATCCCTTCATCATGGAGGTTTTATACGGCACTCGGATTATGGTAATCGGGGATGAAGACAGTTTTGTTTTGCGTCAAACTCCCAATGTTTAAAAAAATTATTGCAAGTTAGAAAGCCAAGATATGCGCCAATCAGCACCTCGGGTTTTGTGGTTGATTGTAGTTTTAACCTTGATAGCGTTGTTTATTGCGCTACCGCGTCAATTTGAGTTGAATTTGGGTTATAAAACTTGGCGCTGGCAACAATCAGTTACAGTGCCACCACTGGATTTTTATTTTTTTGGCCGTCACATTTATTCGGAGTTTCCTTTAAAACAGGGTCTGGATATTCAAGGCGGCATGCAGGTTTTACTTCAGGCTGATATGGCTCAAATTCCAGAAGCTGATCGCCAAACCGCCCTGGAATCTGCTCGTGAAGTTATTGCTCGTCGAGTAGATCTGTTTGGCATTAGTGAACCGACGATTCAAACCTCTCGCGCTGGTGAACAATATCGCCTAATTGTGGAGTTACCAGGAATAAATAATACCGATCAGGCCTTGCAATTATTAGGCAAAACGGCCGAGTTAGAGTTTAAAATTCAAGCCAGTGATAGCGCTCAAGCCCAGGCCACCATCTCGGCTGTGGCTTTTTTAAATCAATTTGAATCAACTGGTTTATCAGGTCAAAAACTCAAAAAAACTTCGGTTCAATTTGATCCTCAAACCGGTCAACCCACCATCGGATTACAGTTTGACGATCAAGGTAAACAGTTATTTGCCAAACTTACTTCAGAAAATACTGGCAAAATCATGGCCATTTTTGTGGATGGTTTTCCAGTCACCATGCCGCGAATCAATGAACCGATTTTAGATGGTCAGGCTGTGATTAGTGGGGCTTTTACTTTGCCGGAAGCCAAGCAACTAGTAATTCAACTTAATGCTGGAGCGTTGCCGGTGCCAATCTCGGTTTTGGAACAACGTAATGTGGGTGCGAGTTTGGGAGCAGATTCGATTCAAAAGAGCGTTCGGGCTGGCCTAGTAGGTTTGGGTTTAGTGGCAGTTTTTATGATTTTAATTTATGGTTTTAGAGGTGTGGTGGCGACAGTAGCACTATTAATTTATGCGGCACTCACTATCGCGATTTACAAATTAATGGGAGTAACTCTAACTCTGCCAGGTATTGCCGGGTTACTACTATCTATTGGAATGGCGGTTGATGCCAATATTTTAATTTTTGAACGCATGAAAGAAGAACTTCGAGCCGGGGAGTCGCTCCACCGAGCCATGGAGCTAGGATTTGGCCGAGCTTGGGACAGTATTAAAGATGCCAACTTGACGACTATTTTGACTTCCTTAGTTTTAATTAACCCGCTAGATTTCAGTTTTTTAAATTCTAGCGGCCTGGTGCGGGGTTTTGGGATTACTTTGCTGATTGGGGTGTTGATTAGTCTATTTACCGGTATTGTGGTTAGCCGAACTCTGTTGCGGGTCTTTTTGCCGCTCGTGATGAGGGTTTCCTCTCAGGCTGGAGCGCAAATTGCCCCGAAAGGACTTAAATCATGAAATTACTCAAGTATTACGGGGTTTATTTTTTGATTTCAGCTTTGGTGATTGGGGCCGGTTTAATTTCTTTGGCGGTGAATGGATTGAGGTTGGGAATTGATTTTACTGGTGGCTCGCTCTTGGAGATTCAAATTAGCCAGCCGACTAGTCAGTCAATTACTGTGGCTGAAGTTCAGCAAGCTGCAGCCACTAATTTTGAACTCAGTCAAGTCACCACTAGTGGCACAAATCAATTTTTACTCCGAGGTAAAAGTCTCACCAATGATCAAAAAAACTTGGTTGAAGCGTCTTTAGGTCAGTTGGGTCAAATTAAAGAACTCAGATTTGAGACAGTGGGACCGACGCTGGGTAAAGAGTTGCTTCAAAAGACTCTAGCAGCACTAGTAGTGGTCTCGGTGATTATTACTTGGTTTGTGGCGCGACAATTTCATGAGCTAAAGTATGGAGTCTCAGCAATTCTGGCGATGTTCCATGACACTTTAGTGGTGGTAGGTAGTTTTAGTTTACTGGGATGGATTTTTGGTGTCGAAGTGGACGTGTTGTTTGTGACAGCGCTTTTGACTACATTATCATTTTCAGTTCACGACACGATTGTGGTCTTTGACAGAATCCGAGAACTACATCGCAAACACCCAAATGTGCTCTTGCGCGAATTGGCCGACATGGCAGTTTTAGAGACGATGGGACGATCGCTGAATAATTCCCTGACAATTATTTTTATGCTACTGGCGTTAGTGTTAATGGGTGGCGAAACCATTCGCTGGTTTGCCGTAGCACTTTTAATTGGCTCGGTCACTGGCACTTATTCCAGTCCTTTTATTGCGGTGCCACTATTGCTGGAGTGGGATAAATGGATAACTGGGAGAAGAGCTTAAAGACAATTGCCAACGCCTGGAAATTTTTTAATTTCTTCCGAATTGAGTCAGATTTATTGAGTTTTGCCAAGGTGGCGTTTTAACTTGAGGTAAAAGAAAAGGGCGGGGTCTCTGGCGCGACCCCACCCAATGCCTGGCTATCTAGAAAGAAAGATAGCCAGAGCGATTAAAGCCAACCCTATGGTTAAACATAGGGTTGACCCCTCAATTTTTTTTCGTCTTTCCCTCCTCCCCTTGGAGCGAAAGACGGTGAATACATACTGTCCGCCCGCCAGGGCGGTCAGTACGAAACCAATAATGGCGGCCAAAGCCGCCACTGTTTCTAACATCCCTGTCACCTCCTCTTGGGGCAGATTTTTCCGGCGCGGTGGCCGGAAGCGCCCGGTTAGTGACAAGGTTATTATAGCAGAATAACTCCAAAAAGTAAATATTATAGGACACAACCCACTGGGGGAGGCAGGTGAGTTGTTTGCGGAAAAATTACGGAAACTCTAAATTAAGGGGTTGGTGGTCCAATTCTCCTTGCCACCTCATCTTGCCTGGCAGAATCATTTTCAGCTTGACCTTTTTCGCTTTTTAAGTATTCGTCTGCATCTTCTTGAGTCCACGGTTTTTCATCATCCTCACCCCCCCCATCGTCATCAGGATCAACGGGAATGATAAGAGGTCTTTCTGACATGAAGTAGGGATTTAGTTTATGCATAAGGAAACATTGGGATACTTAATACTTGAATTTATCTTCTTCAAACTCCTCTCTTCCAAACATCCGAGAATGAGGTCTGTTAAAAATAAGCTCCATCAAAGCTCTAAAACCTAAAATTCGTTTTTTTCT
>DOZC01000032.1 GCA_003518205.1 Minisyncoccota bacterium
CGAGATTGAACTTCAGGCTGCTCTTTATGGCGCTTGTAGTGTCTACGTTCAGCCCTCACTGGCTGAGGGGTTTGGTTTGCCAGTAATTGAAGCGCTTCAGTGTGGGGCTCCAGTAGTGGCGAGTAAAATTCCAGCCTTACTCGAAATTGGTGGTCCCAACGCAGTTTTTGCTAATCCTGATGCCGAAGCTTTGGCTGAGGCAGTTAAAATTGTTTTGTTGTGGTCGACTTCCACCAGAAAAAACGCCATTGCAGCTGGAAAAAAATGGGCCAACAATTTCAGTTGGTCAAAAACAGCTACTGAGACTGCAGCGGTTTATCAAAAAGTTTTGCATCAACCATGAAACAATTTTTCCGAAACTTAATTTGGATCGGATTGATTGGATTAATTGGATTTGGTTTGGGTCGAGTTTATTTTCGAACTAGTTTTCCCTATACCCATGATGGAGAGAATCATTTGGCGCGATTTGCCAATTACAAATTAGCTCTCAAAGAAGGCCAGTTTCCGCCCAGATTGGCTCCAAACTTACTCAATCACTTTACCTATCCAGTTTTAAATTTCAATTACCCATTGGCCAACATTCTGTCTCTTCCGTTGAGCTTTTTAAAGCTTAATTATGAATTGAGTTTTAAATTAATCGCTTTAACAGCTCTATTGGTACTGGGAGTGAGCAGTCATCAGTGGCTAAAAAGCCTCGGTTTTTCAAAGTCGGCTGGAATTTTTAGTTTATTAGGACTTTTTTCAGCCCCATTTTTGGTTAATATTGTTTGGTTTAGAGGTAATATTGGTGAATTGTTAGCACTGGCTTTGTTTGCCACAGGTTTGTGGTTAACTGAAAGTTGGTCTCAGTCACCTCAAAAAACCTACTATCTTTGGTGGTTAGGTTTAACTGGTGTGGGAGTTTTATTGGCTCATAATCTGGCTGCTTTAATGATTGGGCCAATATTACTATTATATGGACTTCACTCTGGGAGTTGGCGCAATCGGCTTAAACTGCTCCTTGTTTGGGGGCTGGCTGGAGGATTGTGTCTTTGGTTTTGGCTTCCGGCCATAGCAGAAAAAAGCTCCATTGTCTTAGATGATGCGAAGTTTTTTCAAGAATACAGTGGTTATTTTGTAACTTTCTCTCAGCTTCTAACCGCACCCTTAGAATTTGGCTTTGTTTTTCCTGGATCAATTTCAGGATTAAATTTAAGTCTGGGTGCTTTAAGCCTTTTGATTATTGCCTTAAGTCTAATTTGGGGCAGTCTGAAACTACGAGAAAAACTTCAAACTCCAAAATCATGGCTTCGTTCAACACTATTATTAATTTTAGTTTTAGGCTTAATATTTTTTCAAACTAAATTTAGTTTAAATTGGTGGCAGAGTTTTCCGGTTTTAAAATACCTTCAATTTCCCTGGAGACTAACTTTACCGCTAATAGTTTTGATTTTGCCGTTAATGGCGTATTGGTGGCAATGGGCTAGTGAAAGGCGAGTGAACTGGTTAAAACTATTGTTAATGAGTTTGCTTCTGGGGCAGTTCTGGCCTCTATTTCAACTTCGAGCAGCAGATTACTTTCATAAAACTGTAGTGGATTATGATGCTTATGGTCAAACTACTTCCACAATGAATGAAAATCTTCCCAAAGGTTTCCGATTTATTGAGTTTGGTGATTGGCAGCCCACGCCCCAGATTTTGCAGGGGGCAGGAAATATTTCTGTTCAATCCTGGAGTGGAACTCGTCGACGATATACCCTTACTTTAACTCAACCCAGCTTAATAGTTGAACCCAGTATTGTTTGGTTGGGTTTTGAAACTCATGCTAATTCTCACCAAGTAAATTACATTGATAGTGATCAAATTCAGGGTCGTTTGGCCTATGAATTACCAGCGGGTCAATATCAAGTTATCACTCAATTCACTCAAAATACTTGGCCCAGAAGAATTGGAAACGGTGTTAGCTTGACAGTTCTTTTGGGATTAATGGGCTGGGTTTTTTGGAAATTTTGGTTAATAAGGCAATGCAAAAAATAAACCCAGGTAATCAAAAAACTTTAGCTTTTTTTTCTTGGCCAATCGGAGCTTGGTTAATTTGGCGCCTGGGCTTAATTTTGATTGGTTTGGGAGCAAGCTTCTGGCTACCATACCGACCAAGTTTTCCCTATTTTGATAGTTTGTTGCCTGGGTTTGGTTGGCCACAGTGGTTTTATAGTTGGGCCAATTTTGACGGTGTTCACTATTTGACGATTGCCGCCAAAGGCTATCTGGGTACGGGATTAATTCAAGCCTTTTTTCCGGTTTATCCCATAATAGTCGGTTTAATTTCTAGAGTGACTCAACTTGACCTTATGATGAGTGGCTGGTGGTTAAATCAACTTTTAAGTTTAATACTGGTTTGCTTACTCTGGTTTTGGTGGCGAACTAAATTTGGAATAACAGCAGCCAGGTGGGGTTTAGTTTGGTGGCTGGTATTCCCAACTAGTTTCTTTCTGGGAAGTTTTTATAGTGAAAGTCTTTACATTTGCTTAGCTCTGGGATCGTGGTTGATGGCCAAAAAAGGCTCCTGGGGTGCAGCGGCCTTACTGGCAGCCTTGGCTTCTGGGACCAGAATTATCGGCTTTTGGTTGCTTCCGATGTTAGGACTGGAATTGTTGTCTCAAACCTATCCACAGCTTCAACTATTGTCCTTAACAAATTTTTTAGTTTGGGTAAAACGGGAAAAACGCCATTTATTATTACTTCTGTTAAGTCTTGGGGGGTTAGTGGCTTATATGGGTTATTTGCAACTAACTTTTCAGGATGCGCTTTATTTTCTGCATCAACAAAGTGAGTTTGGAGCCGGAAGGCAGGAGGCTTTAATTTGGTGGCCTCAAGTAATTTGGAGGGCTAGTAAAATATTACTGACAGCTCGGCCGTTTGATTGGAAATATTTAACTTATGTTCAAGAGTTGGTTTTTGGAGTTGGAAGTGTTTTATTGGTGTTTTGGGGTTGGTGGCAACGAAAAACCACTCAACTTACCACACCCCTAGCGGTTTATAGCCTGGGATGTCTCTTAATGCCAACGCTAACTGGAACTTTTTCGAGTTTGCCACGCTACGTTTTGGCAGCCTGGCCGATGTGGCTGAGTTTAATTTCGCTTTCAACTCAACCTGAATTTCGTTGGGTAAAATGGTTGGCTCTAGCGATCAGTCTAACTTTCCTTATAATTAATACCAGTTTGTTTATCCAAGGCTACTGGGTGGCCTAAAAATTCAAGGAATTTATGAAAATTCTCATTACCGGTGGCGCCGGCTTTATCGCCTCTCATGTAGCAGATGCCTATGTTCAGGCAGGGCATCAAGTCACTATTGCGGACAACCTTTCGACTGGCAAACTCGAGTACATTAACCCGGCCGCAACTTTTGTAAAATTGGATATTACCGATCAAGTTGCGATTCAAGAATTAATTTTGCGGGAGCGATTTGAGGTCATTAACCATCATGCTGCGCATATTTTGGTAGGTCATAGCGTTGTTGATCCGCAATTTGATGCTCAAACAAATATTATGGGTTTACTCAACATTATGGAAGCTGCCAAACAGATTCCAATTAAAAAAATTATTTTAGCTGCTACTGGGGGTGCCATGTATGGTAATCGAGCCACACCTTTTGTGGAAACCATGCCGGCTTTGCCCGAATCCCCCTATGGTGTTTCCAAGAGAGCTGACGAGTTATATTTAAATTATTACTTTAAGCAATATCAGATTCCCTACGTTTCCCTACGCTATTCAAATGTTTATGGTCCCAGACAAAATCCGCACGGCGAATCTGGTGTGATTGCCATATTTTCTGAAGCCTTGGCTAAAGGTCAGCAACCAATTATTCATGGCGATGGCACTAATACTCGAGATTATGTTTATGTCAGCGATGTGGCAGCCGCAAACTTATTAGCCCTGACAACCCAATTTGTAGGCGAACTTAATATTGGAACTCAAACCGAGATTTCAACCAATGAGGTATATGATCTAGTGGCTCAAGCCCTGCGAGTAAATTTTCCCAAACAATATGATGCCCCCAGACCTGGAGATGTGATGGCCAGCTCATTGGACTTTACTAAAGCAAAAGAAATTTTGGGCTGGCAACCTCAAATTGATTTTGCGACCGGAGTTAAGCAGGTTGCAGAGTGGTATCAAACTTTTAATGTCGTGCAGGGTTAAAACCTGCTACAATTTTCTCTAATGTCGGTTTTAACAATTTTCACCAAATACCATGAGCTGCTCAGCGAGTTAACCTGGCGAGAAATTAAGCAGCGTTATAAACAGTCAGTTTTGGGATATGCTTGGGTAATTCTCAACCCCTTATTTCAAATGTTAGTCATGGCTTTTGTGTTTTCAAAAATTATGCGCATGCCGACTTTGGGCGTGCCATATTCGATTTATTTATACGCTGGTTTACTGCCCTGGACCTTGTTTGCTAACTCTTTAACTGGTGCAGTAAATTCTTTAGTTGGCAATGCGGGATTGATCACTAAAATATATTTTCCCAGGGAAGTTTTTGTAGCAAGTGCGGTTTTAGCTAAAATTGTGGATTTCTTATTGGCAACCAGCGTATTTGTAGTTTTTGCGATTTATTTTCAAACTCCTTTTACCTGGCATTTACTCTGGATTTTGCCAATTTTTTTAATCCAACAATTGTTCACCTACGCTTTAGCGTTATTTTTGGCAGCAGCCAATCTATTTTATCGTGATGTGCAGTATGTTTTTAATTTGGTGATTTTGATTTGGATGTATTTGACCCCAGTTATTTACCCAGTAGAACTATTTCCTGATCAATATCGCTGGATCTTTCAGCTCAATCCCATGGCCGTAATTGTTAACGCCTACCGTCAGGTTTTATTAGCGGGAGCTGAGCCAAACTACCTTAGTTTAGCTTTAGCCGCCAGTTTATCGCTAATTCTATTGACGGTTTGTTTTAAATTTTTCAAAAAGGTAGAGGGTGTTTTTGCAGATATTGTTTAATTGAGAGTTTCTAGCTGACAGTCTAGTTGAATTTTGTTATAACCTGCCCATGTCATCGTCACCAAAAATTTTAATTACTGGTGGATTGGGTTTTATTGGTCAAAGTTTGGCTCGACAATTAATTAAACTTAATCAGTTTCCTATAATTTTGGATCAGCGTCATCCCACAAAGACTGAGCGAGCCGCTTTAAGTGGGGCCAAAATCATTGTGGGAGATGTGACAGATTCCGAGGTTTGGAAAAATTTACCAGCTGTAACCTATGTTTATCATTTTGCCGCTCCGTCTTCAATTGCCCTGTTTAATCAAAATCCCACTGAATGCATTCGAACTTCAATCCAAGGATTGTTAAATGCGTTTGTTTGGGCCAAGGCTCATTCAGTGATTAAAGTTATTTACCCTTCGTCGGGAAGTATTTTTGATAATGGTTTAAAGGCTTGCAGCGAAAAAACTTTGCCAAATCCTACTAATCTTTATGGTCAAACTAAACTAGTTTGCGAGAATCTGGCTCAAAACTTCACTGAATTAGTACCATCACTAGGACTACGAATTTTTGCTGGTTATGGTCCGCTTGAACTTCAAAAAGGCGAAATTGCCAGCGTGGTGAGCCTATTTCTTAAAGCTATTTTCAGAAACGAAACACCTAAAATTTATGGTGCTGGGTTTCAAACTCGGGATTTTGTTTATATTGATGATATTGTGGCCACTCTAATAGCCGTCATGACACCAGAATTGACTGGTTTTTTAAATGTTGGTTCTGGTCAAGCTATTAGTTTCAATGAAGTTCTCAAGGAGTTAAATCAAAAATTTGGAACTGATATTAAGCCAGTTTATATTGATAAGCCAGAAAATTATCTTGAAAATACTTTGTGTGATGCTCGAAAAATGACACAGATTTTGGGTCGAAAACCCCTAAGTTTTAAAACTGGGATTAGTCGTTACTTTGATCAATTAACCCAGAATTAGCGTTTCATATTGGACAGTGGCCACAACTCAGCTAGAATGGATCGGTGCCAAGTCTAAACTCTGTTTCAACTATCAGTCAATCTGAGCTAAATTCGGAACCAGCCATTGAATTAAGCCACGTCTCCAAACTGTTTCGGCGTCAAAAACAGCGCACAGTTAAGGAATTATTGCCGGCTTTATTCGGTGGGCAAAGTGCAGTTGAAAGCTTTTGGGCTCTCAATGATATTAGTTTAACTATTCAAAAGGGCGAGACCATCGGTATTATTGGTCCAAATGGCTCTGGAAAAAGCACTTTATTAAAATTGATTGCCGGAGTGAGCCAGCCCACCAAGGGAACAATAAAAATTCATGGTCGCATTGCTCCTTTAATAGAACTAGGAGCCGGATTTCATCCCGAACTTACTGGACGGGAAAATGTTTTTTTGAATGGAGTGATTTTGGGCATGACTAGGGCTGAAGTAGAAGCTAAGTTCAAAACAATTGTGGATTTTGCCGAGCTCTGGGATTTTATTGATGAGCCAGTCAAACATTATAGTAGCGGCATGTATTTGAGGCTAGCTTTTTCTGTGGCAGTGAACACAAACCCAGAAATATTACTCATCGATGAAATTTTGGCTGTTGGAGATGAGGCTTTTCAAAATAAGTGTTTTAACAGACTCAAGGAATTTAAACATTCTGGCAAAACGATTATTTATGTTTCTCATAATCGAAAATCGATTGTTGAGTTTTGCACTAGAGTTGTCTATATTAACAAATCGCACCTGGAAAAAACCGGTTTGCCCAGCGAAGTTTGTCAGTATTACTCTGAAACTGAAGCATGAATGAGCTTGATTTTTTGGAAAAACAGAAATTTTTATGAAGTCTCAAATCGCTGATTTAACTTACGCTAAAATTTTTCTTTCCACCATAACTTTTAAAACTTGGCAGAAATTTTGCGATGGTCGCAGTCATTTTAAAATTAGTTCTCAAACTAATATTAAAATAAAATCCAGGCCTCCAACTCAAAAAGATCTAAAAAAATATATTATTCCGGCGAAAACTTTTCAAACCTGGTTGAAAACTTATAAGCTGAGAACCAAAATAAGCAATTTTCTTACCGGCAAACTTAAAACAATTTTAATTAGGTATGTGCCGAAATCAACTAGATTGCAACTCAAAAAAAGCTTGAATATCTTGACTTGCTTTTCAGATTCTGGTGTCAGCACCATGATTGCTTTGGAATGGCAAACCTGGATGCAACGACGCCAAAATGGGAGTCTAGATATTATTATTTTTGGAATTACTTCCTTCGATTATAGATTTCAAAGACCGCAGCAACTAGCATATGCTCTGGCAAACTTGGGGCATCGAATTTTTTATATTGAATCAGAATTTAATTTTGTTGGCAACCAGTCAAGATCAGGAGTTCAAATTAGAAAGGAAGCCAAAAACATTTTTGTTGTTAAATTATCTGCCTTGGAAAATTATTTTATTTATAAGGATTTCCCAACAGTTCAGGGTAGGGCAATTCTTTTTAAAAGCCTGAAAAAACTTTTCAAGCTGGCCAGAATTATTAATCCAGTTGCAAAAATTGATCATCCGTTTTGGGGCTCAATTGCCCAAAGCTTAAAAATGCCCTTAATTTACGACGCTATGGATCTACATTCAGGTTTTCCCGAAACTGGAAAGTCGATTGAAAAATATGAGCGCGAATTAACCAGTGTTTCTGATTTAATTCTAACCAGTTCTGATTATATTCAAAAAGAGTTTTTAAAATTTAAACAAAAATCACTAATGGTGCGAAATGCTGGAGATTTTTACCACTTTTCAAAAGCTAAAAATAAAATGGTAAAACCAATTGACCTAATGGAGTTTTCTGGAAAAATTATTGGCTATTATGGGGCTATTTCAGATTGGATGGACGATAAAATTATTAAACAGCTTGCCATCAATTGTCCCGACGTTGAAATCGTGATTATTGGCAGAGTTCAAAATCAAAAGCTTGTAGAATTGGCTCAAGTTTATTTAAATATTCATTTATTAGGAGAAAAACCCTATCAGGAATTACCAAATTATTTAAGTTATTTTGATGTTTGCTTAATACCTTTTAAGATTACAAATTTAATTAA
>DOZC01000004.1 GCA_003518205.1 Minisyncoccota bacterium
TTATCCGTTTGAGCTTGATTTTGCTAAGTTTCGTGAGATAGCTGACCTGGTGGGAGCTTGGCTGGTAGCCGACATTTCTCACATCACTGGGCTGGTGGTGGCGGGAGAGCATCAATCACCGGTGCCGTATGCAGATGTGATTATGTCTACCACCCACAAAACTTTTCGGGGACCTCGAGGAGCGATGATCTTGGTTACAGCTCGAGGAGTTGAGCGCGATTCAGATTTGGCAAGTAAGATTGATAAAGCCGTCTTTCCTGGATTGCAGGGTGGGCCGCACAACGCCACTACTGCTGGAATTGCAGTGGCGGCACTGGAAGCTCAAAAACCAGAGTTTACGGCTTACGCTCGACGCATTTGCGCCAATGCCACAGCTTTGGCTGAAGCGCTCAAATCTCAGGGTTTGAAATTGGTGGGAGGCGGAACTGATAATCATTTATTAGTGGTAGATTTGACTCCTTTTGGAGATGGTTTCGGCACTCAAGTGGCTTTGGCTTTGGATGTAGCTGGAATTTATGCCAATCGCAACACCATTCCCAATGAGCCCTGCTCACCGTTTTATCCCTCAGGGTTGAGGTTGGGGACACCACTGATTACTACTCGGGGGTTACAGCCCGAACACATGGATCAATTGGCAGGCTGGATCAGACGGGCGATTGCGGTGATTGAAGCTGATCAGTTGCCAGTCGATAAAGCTCAACGCGGAGCTTTTTTGCAGGATTTTCGAACTCGAGTCCTGAAACATCCAGAATTGCTCAAAATTGCGGCTGAAGTCAGAGTTTTTGCCAATCAATTTCCGCTATTTCAGTGGTAGTAGTGCATTTCGTTTGCGAACTCAGGTGGGGGCGAATATGATTAGTTCATATGATGGTTGCAATTCGGCGCCTTGGCGCTCACCTTTCCACTAGTGGTGGAGTTGACCAAGCTGTGAGGCAGGCCGCAGCGATTGGGGCCAACTGTCTGCAAGTTTTTTCTGGCTCGCCTCGGATGTGGCGACGAACCTCACTGGACAAAATTGATGCTGTCAAAATTCAGACTGCTCAAAATGAGCTGGATGTGAGGCCAATTTTTACTCACGCCCTGTATCTGGTGAATTTAGCTTCTGATAAGTCAGAATTAGTTCAGATTTCAGCCGAGAGTCTCAAGCATGATTTGCGATTTGATAGTCATATTCAGGGTAGTGGAGTGGTGGTGCATTTGGGGAGTCATCAGGGCAGGGGTTTTGAGGCTATGAAACTTCAGCTGGTGGAGCAACTACGCCAAATCTTAGCTGACACGCCGCCAAACTCCACATTACTAATTGAAAACTCGGCCGGCCAAAACGGCAAGATTGCCAGTGATTTGACTGAAATTCGCTGGCTGTTAAGTCAAGTGAGTTCGTCGCGACTCAACTGGTGTTTTGACACCTGTCACGCTTTTGCCGCTGGGATTAATTTAGCTAGTGTGGCCGCTGAACTAACGGCTTTGGATCTTTGGTCGTCGCTGAAAGTGATTCACTTAAATGACAGCCGCGATCCTTTTAATTCAGGCCGAGATCGCCATGGTAATTTTGGCGAAGGCACAATTCCGACTGAAAGTCTCCGCCATTTTTTGCAAACTCCTCAAGTTAAATCAATTCCCCTAATCACCGAAGCTCCAGGTTTTGATGGTCATGGTCCGGACGCCGAAAATATTATTAGAATGAAAACCCTGGTGAGTTACAATACATGAATGGAACTCAAAGATTTGATTAGGCCGGAAACTTTGCCGGTGGATGGCTACGCTTTGGCTGCGGCTCGCGAGCCGGGTTTGGCTATCAGAGCCCGCCAGCTCACGGCGGCTAGAGGAAATCAGCCTCCAACTATCGCCGCGATTTTATTTGTTGAGGATGCTGGGAGTGTGCTTTATACCAGGCTAAAACGAGAAGCGGCAACGAGATTGGGGATTGGGTATCAAGTTTTTGAATTTCCTATTAGTACGCCAGTAGCTGAGGTTCAAGCCAAAATTTTAGAGCTCAATCAAAATCCAGAAATTACGGGCGTCATGATTCAAAAGCCTTACCGCGGTCAACGTGATCCAGGTGAATATCAAATTTGGTGGCACAATTTAATTTCAACCATTGATCCAGCCAAAGATGTAGATGGTTTGACTCCCACCACTTTGAATTTAGTTAAAGCTAATCGATGGCAACAAGCTGGAGTCGTGTTGCCAGCTACTTGTCGAGCAGTTTTGATTTTACTCAAACATTACACTCGAATTTTTGATTTAACGCCCGAACGACGAGCTGAGTTAAAAGTGGCGGTAATTGGCAGATCTGAGTTATTGGGTTTGCCCTTAGCTGCGGAACTAAAAAACCAAAAATGCGATGTAATATTACTGGGTAAAAAGGACTTAAATCAGCTAATTGAACAAAAAATTTTCTTGAAGAATTTCGACCTAGTTATTACTGCCACTGGCCAAGTGGCCTTTTTGAAAGGGGAGTGGTTAAAACCCGAAAGTTTGGTGGTCGATGTGGGTGAACCCAGAGGTGATGTGGAGTGGAAGAGTGCTGGCCAAGTGGCCAGTCTGATCACGCCGGTGCCCGGCGGAGTGGGGCCATTAACAGTTTCTAGCTTAATGGAAAACAGTCTGGATTTACTCGAGCCGAGATGATACACTACCCATCTTAATTAAAAACTGGCGCGATTTGGTTTCATCAGTCCTGATTTTGACCTCATTGCGCTTCTGCATTCTGGCCGCCGCGCCAAGAGTCAGCAGATAAACAAGGACAAGCTATGACAGATATTGCCACTTTACCCAAAAAGGCTCCAGAATATGACCTGACAACGCTGTTGGAAGCTGGGTGTCATTTTGGTCATCAAAAACGCAAATGGCATCCCAAAATGAAGCCATTTATTTATATGGAAAAAGATGGAGTCCACATCTTTGATCTGGAAAAAACTGCCACTCAACTGCAATTGGCTTACAATTATGCTTATGAGCTGGGTAAAACTGGCAAAACCATGATTATGGTGGGTACCAAACGTCAAATTAAAGATGTCGTCAAAGCTACTGCCAAAAATGCTGGTTTGTTTTACATGACCTCGCGCTGGTTGGGCGGACTGCTGACTAATTGGGATCAAGTGCGCTTATCTATCAAACGCATGGTGGAGATTGAAACTGGTCTGAAAACCGATAAATTCAAAGGTTACACCAAATATGAGCGGAATCAACTCGAGAAGGAATTGAGTCGGCTGGAGCGCTTTTTCGATGGAGTGCGAGATTTAAAAACCAAGCCAGATTGTATTTTTGTGGTTGATCCAGCTCGCGAAAAAAATGCCGTGGCTGAGGCTGCCAAAATGGAAGTCCCCGTTATGGCTTTGGCTGACTCCAACGCCGATCCTTCTTTGATCAGTGCCGTGGTGATTCCCGCCAATGACGACGCTGTCAAAAGTGTCGAGTTAATTGTGAACGAAATCGCTGCTGCTTACGTAGCTGGTCGCGATGGAGCTAAAACTGTTAAATAAAAAATAATTTTAAGTCAAAGGACTATCATGCCCATTACCGCTTTAGATATCAAAAACTTGCGTGAGGCCACTGGAGCTCGAATCATGGACTGCAAAAAAGCCCTTGAGGAAGCCGGCGGCGATTTGCAAAAAGCTGTGGCTTTAGTGGAGGCTAAGGGTTTGGCTCGGGCTGAAAAAAATGCCGATCGGGAAACCAAAGCTGGTTTTATCGCTAACTATGTGCACATGACTGGCACCTCAGCTGCTTTGGTAGAGGTGGTCTGTGAAACTGACTTTGTGGCCAAAAACCAAGAGTTTCGTGATCTGGCCAGAGACATCGCTATGCAAGTGGTGGCCATGAATCCGGAATCAGTGGCAGCTTTATTAGATCAAGAATTCATCAAAGATGGCAGTAAAACCATCGGTGGCATGCTCAAAGCCCTCAGCGGCAAAATCGGGGAGAAGATGGTCATTAGCCGATTTGTGAGATACGAGCTAGGGGTTTAGAGTTCATAGCTCTCTAAATTTATTGTTTGAAATTGTGGCCGCTATTTTAGTGAGTGTAAATTCTGTAAATAAAAGACTTCACCAGTCAGTGGGAGGCAAGCACTGACTGGTGAAAAAGCAATTCATGAGTGACGTTTACTGGCTGGATTCCTCCAGCCAGATGGAAATCGGCCCGAACCGGGCCGACTGATGGGAACTGGGGTTTTGCACCCCGAGCTCCCAAATATAGGGCAGATAATAATTATCTGCCCACAACTGAATTTCCCCCGTTTCGAAACCCTGGCCGGCACAAGTGCCGACCAGGCCCCCATTCGCATAGCCGGCCCAGCCTAAGCTGGACCACTCTATGCGAAAAACATTCGTCTCAGTGGGGTCGACCCCTACCACCCGCAAATTGCAGGTGGGGAGCCAGCCCCTGACGAAAGAAAAGCGGAGTCCGGCCATGCCGGACCCCTCAGATTCTGGGCTGAGAAAACTCAGCCCGAACGCTCCCCCTGTAAAACCGCCATTACTGGCCATGACCCCCTGGCCAGTAAAGGTGCCCCTTTTTTGAATCCAAAATCCAAAGGACCCCTCGTATCCTTTGGACCCCGTCACTAAAAATTCCGCCACCATTTTGGTGGTGGCGGTAGGGGCGGT
The DNA here is from genome assembly GCA_003518205.1 of Minisyncoccota bacterium. Classification (GTDB taxonomy): domain Bacteria; phylum Patescibacteriota; class Microgenomatia; order UBA1400; family PJMF01; genus UBA9650. The sequence continues at coordinate 4,611 of DOZC01000004.1, forward strand.
GAGCGGGGTGGTGGAGAGGAGAAATACATTGTTGTATTCCCCCTCCTCCGGATCAAACTCCGGATCCGGGCTGATGCCCAAATCCAGAGTGCCGTCCCCCACGACGGCATTTTCCGCCGGCACGGCAATGACCTCGCCGTGCCAGTTCTGATAAGCCTGCCATTGAGACAGGCTTTGATCCCCAAAGGTCTCTGTGAAAACAGAGGCCTTTGAGGTGGGAGTTGCGGCCGCCTGGGAGGCGGCCTTTGGGCCGGGGAGGCCCGAAAGAACTAGGAGTGCTAGCACGACGGCTAGCACTCCCAGCATGACCCCGGTGGGGGGAATTTTTTTCATTTTTTTCTCCGGTTGCCTCCAGAAAAAAAACTCATGAATTGCTCTTAAAGAGCACTGTCCCCAGCCATTGTCGCAGATCTAAATCTGGCGACTGGCGGACACAGCACGCCAGGATTATACCAAAAGTTTAGTTTCACGGCCTTATATTGACAATATTTGAATGTTATAGGATAATACTCAGTACAGTTGGCACAGATCTGTTCGATCTGGAGCCCCCTCATTTTGAGGGATTTGTTCCAGGCCGGAAGGTCTGTAAAGGGTTGATGAGACCCGCCAACTAACACACTAGCTGCTGCCGAATTATATTTGGCAGCAGCTTTTTCTTTACTTCCTTACTTAGAACGAACCCCGACAGTGAGGGCCAGGGAAGTTTATAAAATCACCATCCCATCCCCAAAACTGAAAAAACGGTAATGCTGAGCAATCGCTGTGGCATAGGCTTGACCGATAAGACTTTGACTGAAACTTTCAAAGGGAATTGAGGTATTAGGTGCTGAAACTAGGGCTGCCACTAGCATCAATAAACTGGATTCCGGCAAATGAAAGTTGGTGATTAGGGCATCTACTGCCCGGAATTTATAGGGTGGGTAGAGAAAAATTTCAGTATCACCAGATTTGGCTTGCAAAAGGCTGGCTGAGTCAGCGCAACTTTCCAAAACTCTGGTGGTGGTGGTGCCAACAGCCACGAGTTTTTTACCAGCTGCCCGCCGCGAGTTTAGAGCCACAGCTACTTCTGGAGTTAACTCAAACCATTCTTTATGCAATCGATGCTTGGAGATAGCTTCAGTTTTGACCGGCAAAAATGTCCCCAGACCCACATGGAGCGTAACTTCGAAAATTTCCACACCTTTGGCAAGCAGTCGAGCGTCAAGTTCTGGAGTGAAATGTAAACCGGCAGTGGGAGCGGCAGCTGAACCGGCAATTTTGGCATAAAGAGTTTGATAATGTTCTCTAAGTTCAGTTTCGTCTTCATCGGCCCAGTGGATATAAGGGGGAATGGGAGTGTGACCAATGGCCATCAATTCACTAAAAAGTTGGTTGTGGGGCAGGTTAAAGGTAATTTCGCGGGTGTAATCGGTTACGGCGCTACAGGTGGCAGACAGGGAACTAGTCGGAAATTGAATGATCTGACCGGCTTTGAGCCCAGGTTTAGTCAAACACTCCCAACGCTCGTGACCAGCAGCTGTCAAACCCAATCGATGAGTCAATAAAATCTCCACCGCGCCACCGGTGGTTTTGTGGCCGAGAATTCGGGCGGGGATGACTTTGGTGTTGTTGCGAACCAAAACGTGATTGGCAGTTAGGATTTGGTCGAGCTGGGAAAAGCGTTTATGACTCAAGGTTTGAGTGGTACGATCAATCACCATGAGCCGGCTGGAATCGCGAGGCTCGGCTGGAATTTGGGCAATCAATTCCGGGGGGAGTGGGTAAGTAAACTGTGACAGCTGGAGCATAGTTGCGGTATAGTATCAGACATCAGATGTCAGATAGCAGATTTCGGAATTATACCGCACCTCGACCCGAGTCTCGATCGAGCCGACCGAGTCGATCAAGCCATTCGAATGTTTCATTTGGCCAACGGTTGGGGCAGTCAGTTAAAACTGTGGGATTGTGGTTGAGTTTTGGGGGAGTGGGATTAGGATTTATTTTTGGAGTTGGCTGGTGGTTTAAGGGTCAATTTACCAAGTTTTGGCCGGTGACTGATCCAGCTACTTTGGTGTTTGTTGATCCTCACGTCGGAAGTCAAACTGGTCCCTGGGTGGCTCAACTTCAACCAGAAACTCAAACCATTATTTGGCAAAGTTTGCCGGCC
>DOZC01000058.1 GCA_003518205.1 Minisyncoccota bacterium
GGCTGAATTTTTGGCACTCTGAATGTTACTTTCCCAACAAGCCTGTTTGCGTTTATTGCATTCAAGATAATCATTATCAGATTGAGTTTCGCGTGAACAAGCAATGCTGTCGCAGTTTTCAACAGCTTGAACTTGAGTTAAAGAATAATTCCAGCCTCCTAAAACCAAACTCAGCACTAACCCCAATTTCACCAACCAAGTTTTCCAACCCGGCCAAAAAAAATTTCTCTGCCACCTAAAATACTGTGTACTCATCATGCTAAGGTTTAGCGCAACAGTCGCCGCGCTGCTACTAAACTAGCCATTGCTCCCAGAATCACTCCACTGCCAGCACTCACTCCTAGGAAAATTGCTAATAATTGCCAACTCACCGGGAAACTTATCATCTCGCCCAAAAAACTCGACAACCAAGGAGTGGCATACAACAGAACTCCAAACATAATCATCCAGCCTAGGATGGCTCCTACCAAACCATAAAGTAAACCCTCCAATACAAACGGAGCTAAAATATACCACTGAGTCGCACCAATGATCTGCATGATGTTGACGGCTTTTTTGCGAGTCACTGTCTTCATGCTCACCAACACTACAATCGTTAAAAAGGCGGTAATTCCCAGTATTCCTACCACGAAGAGCCCTCCAAACCGAAGCGATTTAGTCCACTGCAATAGTGACTGCAACACATCATCTTGAAAAGTGACTTCATCAATACCAGTTTGAGATGATAAATCTTGTTTAATCAAAGCCAAATCGCTGGCTTGTCTGGCCGAAACCTCAAGACTGGCCGGCAAAATGTCCGCTGTAACCAGATCTAATAATAAGGGATCGTTTTGATTGTCTTTTTGATACAGCTCTAAAGCTTGGCTTTTGGAAATTGTTTTGACTTCGGCGACATAACTTTTAGCTTTCATCATCTCTGCAGTTTGAGCGATGTCCTCATCACTGGCTTGAAGTTGAAAAAAAGCGATTACTTGGGGACGAGTCTCGAAAAAACGTAAAATTTGCTCGGCTCCAATTAAAGTTAAAGAAAAAGTGTTAGCCACAAAGAACAGAATTGTCATAACCGTGACAGCTAATAAACTCTGATAAGGAGAACGACGCAAGCTAGTAAGAGCAGTTTTTAAAACACTCATGATTTTTTACCTTTTTGATGTGTCGGTTTTTTAGGAACTGAAACTTTGGGAGTTGATTTGGTTGGTTGATCACCAATTTCTTCTTCGGAAACTTCTAATTCCAGTGGTTTCTCCGGGGCTTTTTTGGCAACTTTAATAGTTTCAGTAATAGTTTTGGTTGATTGAAGTTTGGTTGAAACTGAGTCAGTGTCAGACTCTAAATCACGCTTGGGCATGGGGCGAGGCTCACTATCATTGGCCAATATGCCTTTTGCTAGTGAAAGTCGACGCTGAGTCTTCAAGAATTCCAACACCACCGCGTCATGAGTAGCCAAAATCACTGTCGTGCCTAAGCGATTAATCTGGCGCAATAGCCGCACAATTTCTAAACTTGATTCTGGATCAAGATTTCCGGTTGGCTCATCGGCAAAAATCACACTTGGTCCGATAGCTAGGGCTCTGGCAATACTGATGCGTTGAGCCTCACCTCCAGATAATTGACTGGGAAAGAGATGAGCTTTATCAGTTAAACCTACCAACTTAAGCAGGTCGGTGACTCGAGATTCAGTTTCAACTTGATCCTTGCCGATAATTGAAAGCGGTAGGGCCACATTTTCCCAAACATTAAGCTCTGATAAAAGCTTGTAATCCTGAAATATCACTCCAATTTGACGCCGATGCTCTGGAACTTGATTGGAACGCAATTTGGTTAATGGTTGTTCTCCCCAGTAAATCTCTCCCTTTTCCGGAGTGTAGTCATGAATTAAAAGCCGCATGATGGTGGTTTTGCCACTTCCGGAAGGTCCGGTTATGAGTACTAACTCACCGGAATCAATCACAAACGAAACCTGACTCAAAGCAATACTTTGAGTTCCAAACTCTTTGGAAACTTGATCAAAAACGATCTGCACAAATTTATTCCTCCGTTGGAGGTGAACCTTGAGGGTTAACAACTTGAACGCGGCCAACATCCATCAGCCAGCCCGCTTTTTGAGCTTTAAAGGTTTCACCCCAAACTTTTACTTGCATTCCAGTCAATTTTGAAAGATCGGTCACTGACGATGTTAGCACCACGGTTTGAGACGCTCCTCCTGCCCGAAGTAAATGATGAGAACCCTCACCATTAACTCCACCTTCTTCAAGATATCCTTCAGCGCTATCTTTAAAAGTTTTTTCATCTTGAACACCAAATATCTGACCGGCTTTAACTGAATCACCGGCAATTTTTTGAATCGTCTCTGATCCACCCAGAGGGGTAGTCCCAGATGCTTTAGCTTTCAAAAGGTAACCACCATATCCAGTCGCCGTCCCAGCTGCGATAGCTAAAACTATCATAATTCCAAAAACAACTGATGAGGGTTGCCGTGACATAGAATTTGATCTTTCTAAACCAAAGTTTCGATTTATTACTTGTCGTTGCTCAAGTGAATTTGCGGTTGGTCCCAGATTTGGCTCAGTAAGAGTGGCCGGAGAAGATGTGTCTAGAGTGGGGGTGAGAGTGACTGACTCGTCAAGTGACAATTTTTGCATACTATTCATGATACTAGAGACAGCTTAAAAACTCTACCGCTGCTTCAGTTTTGCCAAAATAAAATCATCGATCTCGCCATCCAAAACTGCTGCAGTATCGCTAGTTTCCCAAGCTGTGCGCGTGTCCTTAACTAATTGATAGGGATGTAAAACATAGTTTCTGATTTGAGTGCCCCAGCTAGCATTATGATGCTGACCCTTTTCGGTTTGTAGCTCGGCGGTTTTTCTTTCTTCCTCGATCTTTGCTAATTTTGCCCGAAGAATCTGCAGAGCTCGATCTTTATTTTGAGTTTGGCTGCGCTCATCGCGACATTTCACCACAATTCCAGTTGGCAAATGAGTTAACTCCACAGCGGTATTCACTTTGTTAACATTTTGGCCCCCAGCACCCCCCGCTCGAGTAAAATGCCAGGACAAGTCAGCATCTTTTAGTTCAACCTGGTTCGTGTCGGCAATTAGCGGTAAAGCTTCCACCAAAGCAAAAGA
>DOZC01000045.1:0-148 GCA_003518205.1 Minisyncoccota bacterium
TCTGCTCCACCAGATTCAGGACTCAATCGTGCCTGCAATGACTACTGTGCTGATAAGAATGAATGTCAAAGTGGCCTAACTTGTTGGTGGAATCGTTGTCGCAACCCCAAAAATCTGGATAACACCAGTTGTCAGAATCAAAGTTCTA
>DOZC01000045.1:294-745 GCA_003518205.1 Minisyncoccota bacterium
CAGTTCCAGTCAGACAAGTGGGAGTGTAGTTTACGTCGGTTCAAGTGATGCGGCCTCAGCTAGCTCCACTCCAGAATTATCATGCGATGATACTTGCAATACCAATCGCGATTGTGCCGTAAACTTACGCTGCTATCAAAATCGCTGCCGCCTCCCAAGTAACGTCACGAGTCAAAGCTGTCTCACTGCTGAAGCTGAGGCTGAGGCCGAAGCCTCTAAGTCAGCCCAACCCCGTCCTACCGCTGCCCCAACTCCAAAACCCAGTGTTAATGGTTTTGAATCATTACCTCAATGGTTAATTCAAATTGGCAGCTGGTTAGCCGATCGATTGGGTTTTCTAGTTTTAGGCTTGCTAGTTGTGGTTTTTGTTTTGATGATCTGGCCACTCATGAAACCAAACGCACCGGCCACAACTACAACTCAAGTAACACCAGTTACTCCAGTGCCACCA
>DOZC01000045.1:869-2556 GCA_003518205.1 Minisyncoccota bacterium
ACTTTGCACCAGCCCATCACTCAAGTTATGAAGCCGGCCACACCGATAAATCCGGTAGCTCCATCGTCTCAAGAAACCACTCCCAGACTCCCTGAGTCGTGATAGAATACTTCGCCTATGCAGTTGCTGTCCCGATTTCTGAATTATTTTGGCGAAGTCAAAGCTGAGCTGGCCAAAGTTACTTGGCCGACTCAAAACCAAACTATGGCTTTGACCTGGCTAGTGATTGGAGTGAGTTTGGTGGTGGCGCTCTATCTCGGATTACTCGATGCGCTCTTTCAGCGATTGGTTGAGTGGCTAATTGGTTTAAAAAATTAACAATTAAAGGCTATAAACCTCTTTTTGCCTGAGGTCTGACCTCGCCTCTAGCCTTCGAGCAAAAATACGTTACAATATCTGCCTCACTGGAAACAGCTTTTAAAAACAACTTTTAAAGCCTTTGAAAGCCAAAATTTATGTCGAAAACCACCTCTACCAAAACTGGTTCAAAAGCCAGTTCTAAACCAGAATCAACTCAAGTGGTGCCCGAAGTACCAGAAATTCAGGAGGTTAGAGTCGATTCTCCTAATCTAGTCATTATTTCCGAAGCCACCAACCCCAGTGCCCGCTGGTATGTGGTTCATGCCTATTCTGGTCATGAGCGCAAAGTAGCTGAAACTCTCAAGCAACGCACTGAAACCCTGCATTTGACTGACAAAATCCTAACTGTATTGATTCCCACTCAAGAGCGAATCCAGATTCGCCGAGGTCAAAAGAAAACCATCAACGAAAAAATCTTTCCAGGTTACATTTTGGTTCAAATGGAGGTCACCGATGATTCTTGGTTGGCTGTTCGCACCACTCAAGGCGTAACCGGCTTTGTGGGTATGAGCAGTAAACCCACTCCTTTGCCAAAACACGAAGTCGCCGCCATTCAAAAATACATGACTCAAGTCACACCTCAGTTTAAAGCTGATTATGTCGAAGGCGAAGCCGTTAAAATCACCGATGGGCCGTTTACTGACTTTTTGGGCACCGTCAATACTATTGATGAGGCTCGAGGTAAAGTTGAGATCCTGATTAATATTTTCGGCCGAGAAACTCCGGTGGAACTGGACTTTTTACAAGTTCAAAAAGTTTAAGCAATTTTCTGTTATACTGGTCGAGTTTTGTCAGCAACAGTTGTTACTACGCTTTCAGCTCTATCTCCACTCGATGGACGTTATCGTTCCAAAGTTATTGCTACCTCTCAAGTCTTTTCTGAATCAGCTCTCATCGCTCGCCGTGTCCAGGTAGAAGTGAGTTACATTTTATGGTTGTCCCAATTGGGTTTGATACCGGCTTTGACTCAAAAAACTGCTCGGCAAGTGACTGACATCGCCAAGAATTTTTCTCTAACTGATGCCGAAACCATCAAAAAAATTGAACAAACCACTCATCATGATGTTAAAGCAGTGGAATATTTTTTGACTCAAAAACTTATTGTCCTGAAATCACCGATTGCCAGCTGCGTTCATTTGGGTCTCACCAGTGAAGATACCAATGCCTTGGCGGTTGGTTTATGTCTCAAGGCTGGTTTGCAAACTGGATTACTTCCAAAATTACGTCAAGTTTTGACAGCTCTGGCAGATCTGGGTTACCAAACAGCCGATTTGCCCTTGTTGGCTCGAACTCATGGTCAACCAGCAGTGCCCACCACTTTAGGTAA
>DOZC01000045.1:2723-3076 GCA_003518205.1 Minisyncoccota bacterium
GAGATTTTGGTTTTTGCCGATCGACTCCGAACTGAGCTGCAAGTTTTGGAGCAACTCGAAGTCGAAGGTAAACTCACCGGAGCTGTGGGTAATTTTAACGCTCACCAAATTATTTGGCCCAATGCAGATTGGCTAAAGTTAAGCGCCGAGTTTATAACTTCTTTGGGCCTTAAACCTCAGTTAGTTACCACTCAGATCTTGCCAGCCGAGAGTTACAGCCGAATTTTCAGTAGCTTAGTTCGAATCAATGGCATTTTATTGGATTTAACTCAAGACATCTGGCGATATATTAGTGATGGTTGTTTGATTCAAAAACCAATTTCTGGTCAAGTTGGCTCATCGACCATGCCCCA
>DOZC01000009.1:0-1897 GCA_003518205.1 Minisyncoccota bacterium
TCCCATGGCCAGATGAATGCTGGGATAAAGTTCCTTGACGGCTTGATGAAGTACATGCTCAGCTGTGTGTCTGAGTTTGAGTAAATATTGATCTGATTCGGCTTTTGGCATAATTTCCTTTTAAATTGAGTAATAAATCGTGTTATTAAGTGCGATATTTTATTGTACCGCTGATGTCTGTCCAAATTGATACAAAAAAAACCTCCGGAGTAGGAGGCTTTGGAGCTGCAGACCGCACCACAAACCTCGCTACGCGGAGGTGGTAGTAGTGGTAACTGAAAAAAGCTGCAGTTTTGACATTGTGCCTATCCTACACCCAAACTTTAATAAAATCATTTGGTTTCATTTGATTGTAGTACTGGAAGTGGCCGGAATTTTGTAATTAGTTCTAATCTCACTCAATTTTTCAGCCAATAATACTTTGACCAAAGATTGATATGGCACATCACGTTTGTTGGCTAATTGCTTCAACTCAGTCAACATTATCTCCGGCAACCGAATTGTAATGGACTTGGTACTAAACTTAAGATTTGGCAAAGCTGGATTTACAACCGCCTGGGTCCAATCAAAGTATGCGCTGGAGTCGTGGGTTGCCCAAAAAGCTCGTTCCTCAGCTTCGGTGGTAAAAATTGGCAAAGATTTAAATTTTGGCATAAGTTTGCCTTTCTTTTTTATTTTGATTTCGGGCTGAAATAACTCGAATCAGATTTTGACGGATGGTAAAAACAATTAATAATTGTTTGTTTTGATTGGTTCGACCCAAAGCATAGTATCTAATTTCATTTTTGCTATGCTGCTGATCTGGCAAAATTAACAAGGGTTGATTGGCAAATATCTCCTCAACCTCTTGCCAAGATACTGCGTGTTTGAAATAGTTTTTGGTTTGATTGGCTTCGTTCCAATCAAAACCCATGATTGAAACTAACTGTTTTTGCCAAAACTGATCCAGACCGCCCATATGTATGTAATGGTACAATACAATTAAATTAAAATCTAGACCTAAGTGGTCAATTTAGTTTTTCAACAGCCAAGCTGATACAATTTGATCCTATGTCAAATGTTTGCGTCTCTGGAGTAGAAGTTATTCAATTTCCGCAAGATGAAGTCATCATTGCCTCTCCCTCTGATCTTTACACTCAAGTCTTAGCTCCTCAAACTAAATGGCATCGGCCCAGAGTTTATCTGCCTGGTCCCATTACTAGTGGTTGGGCCATCAATATTCCCGAAATTCGCCAAGAGGGTATTGGTCAAGTGATCAAAGAAAATGCTGTTTTTGGCGTCACTTTTTTGCGGATTTTACTCCAAAAAAATCTTCCTCTCTCTCTCTGCCAAAAACTCAAATCACTGATTTAAAACAAGCCCAACTCGTCATACCTCACGCCATTGGTCAATGCGCTCATCCACATCAGGTCGACGAGTCTAATTCTGCAGCAACCCCACCAGAATCTTGGAAAGAAACTGACTATTACACCATTTGGTTGGGTTGGATGTTGGGAGTGCCCTCAGAATTAATCAAGTGCTTTTCTCAAGAGTTTTTAACTGGAGTTTTATTAACCACTTTAAATGATCATCATGTCGACCGTTCGCAAAGAATCACTGAAGTTGCTAAAGTTTATCAAAACACTCATGAATTTTTTCGAGCTCACCGAACTGATCTCAACCCAATTTCGGCAGCAGTAACTTTGCCAAATCCCAACCCAAACACTCCAACTCAATCTTTAGGCACTGGATTGGAGCGACAAGTGGCTCAGAAGCTAGACATCCCGCTTTTGCAATTTATGATTCATGCCGAATGGGCCATCGATGATCCAGATTTCCAACCACTTTGGTTAACTTCGGTGGGGCGCTGGTTTGTGAAAGAGTTACAAAAATTACCTCCAGTGCCAAATCAAGACAG
>DOZC01000009.1:2101-11173 GCA_003518205.1 Minisyncoccota bacterium
CATGTCCAATCCCCTTTCCCCTCTTTTTACCTGGATTAAAGCTAACAAGCTCTCGGCTTTTTTGTTGGCCGTGGCAGCATTTCTAATCCTCAGAGTTTATGCTGGCTCAGTCACTCCCATGCCCTATCGTAATTTTGATTCAGATACTTCATATCGGGGTGGCGTGATGATGGACTCAAACGTCGAAGTGGCTTCAGCTCCGATGATGGCTAAAACTGGTGTGTTGCCAATAGTTGGAGGCGGGAACGCGAATACTGTGGCAGAAATTGCTCCTTCGGATCAAATGATTGCTCGCACCACCTATTTGTCACTCAAAGTCCAAGATGTGCCCGAGGTCATTCGTCAATCCGAAGTTTTAGCTACTCAACTGGGCGGGTTTTTCGTCAATAGTTCAGTTTCCGCTGCAGATGAAGACGCTAGTGGTTCAATTACCCTTCGCGTCCCCAGCGTTAAACGCGATGAAGCTTTAACTCAACTGCGTCAGCTGGGAGTCAGAGTCATTTCAGAATCAATTCAAGGCACTGATATTACTGATGAGTTTCAAGATGTGACTGAGGAGTTGCGAATTCTCACCAGCACTAAAACTCGATTTGAGAGCCTCCTGAATAAGGCAGAAACGATCGCTGATATGCTTGACGCCCAAAGAGAACTGCTGAATCTACAACGTCAAATTGACAGTCTCAAAGGCCAGCAAGAATATTTGAAAAAATCAGCCGAGTTCACCCTAATTACAGCTTATCTTTCCACCGACGAACTGGCTTTGCCCTACAGTACCCCTGGCCAAACCTGGCGCCCCGGTGTTGTCTTTAAAGAAGCTGTCCGAAGTTTTCTAGTTAATTTGCGCGGCCTGGGTAACACCGCGATCTGGATCGGAGTTTATACTCCCATCTGGTTGCCGATTTTGGGCGGGTATATTTGGTGGAACAAGAAACGCAGTAATAATTAGCCAGCTCCACCACCACCTCCCCCGCCACCGCCACCACCGCCTCCAGATGCTCCGCCACTACTGCCAGAGCCACTGGCGCCATAGCTAGCTGAGGCCGCGCTGGAGATGTTACTAAAAGCCGAGTTGAGTGAGCCAACGTCAAAGCTAAAATTGCCACTTTGAATCCCACCAGAGCCTCCAGAGCTGGAAAAATGGCCCCCTCCCCAATAGGCTCCCGCGACTGCCTCGCTACTGGGAAAAGCTACTGGCAGCTGAGCCAAGGTTTTGGCGGAAACACCCAAGGCAGTGCCATAAACTAAATATTTCTCCCAAAGAATGATTGAATCGATTGGGGCTTTGGTGGTTTTACCGTAATCGTCTAAATGTTTTTTAAACTTCAGCCACCTAACTGCCTCTTTGTAGCCAGCTTCGGTGCGTTTTTCGCCAAAACCGCCAAATAGCCAAAAAATTGTCAGACCCACCACTACACTCAGGCATGTCACTAATCCTGCCGAAGTGGTCACTGAGGTAACTAGAGTTGGATCAGTCGCCCACTCCTCTGCCAAAAACGCCCCTCCAAATAAAACCAAGCCTCCTATCACCATAATTCCCACTCCACCAGCGATAAACCAGTTTTTCTGGCGATGAGCCTGTTTACTCATTAGACTTGCAGAGAAATTTAAATCTTGAGCTTTTTTACTCAAACTCTCAAAAAAAGTAAAACTAGAAGTTCGGTGCTGACGCACCCAACCAGCCAAAGATTTCAGAGGTATCACTGAGCGATTTTTTCCGGCCAGCGAGACTGTCTGTAGTGACATTCGACTCAAGAAAGCTCTGGTTTTGGCTTGAAGCGGACTCAGTTTAGCCTCAGCGCTCTCAAATATTGGTTCTAAATAATAAACATAAGCTGGGAAAAGCCAGCCTGCTTTTTGATCGCTCCGATGAAGTTTATAAACTCGAGCTTGAATTAAGCTCAAAACCAAAGCCGAAAAAGCCTGGGATCTTAATTTGGTTTTGGTGGTCATTAATAAATCGAGTTGCCCAGGGTCCAAGTCACTGGGTGGTTCCCACTCGCCATAACTACTCAAAAGCCAAGGAAAAGTCTTATCTTTGTGATCACGCCAGAACCGCCACATCATCCAAATCNNCGGGTTTCAGCATATCGAACTGCATTAAAACGATTCTAATTATGGCGGTTCCCGGGGCGGGTAAGAAAATTCGACCCCCGCCCCCCGAACAACCCCCCAAAAAAAAAGCAAAAAAAAATTTTTATCTTTGTAACCCCCCCAAAACCGCCACATCATCCAAATCCAACCCAAAACCATAACCCCAGCCAAACCAGTTAAAAATCTAGCCAACCATTTGAAATATTGTTCGTATTTGAGTCTTTTAGCCTGGGTTTCAGCGATAAATTTGGCTTCTTGAGCTTGAATTTGGCTTAAACTACTAGTCCCTTTGGCACTAGCCCAAATTATTCCCTTGGGAAAAACTACTCTGCCCTCAAAAAATTGACCACTAGGCAGTCTGGGTAAATAAAAATTCACAGTCGTAGGATTTGGAATTGCCACCACACCAGCGAGTGGTCCATGAGCCCAGGCCTGGAGTTGATCGTCAGGAATGCCCATCGGAAGTCCGAGGGTTACTCGGACATTTTCTTGAAAGACAGTCCAATCCGACCCAATCCATTGCCAATACAATTCTGTGGTATCGCCGTGCAAAGTCGCCGCATTGACCACCACATATTTCAAAGTAAAAACTTTCGAAACTGACACAGCTGAAAAATGCCACTGAACTCTCAAGGTTTGGTCGTTTAACTGGCGAACAGTAAAAGTCCCTACCGGATTTTCTCTGGGTGATTGCCAATTTACCTGATCCGGCCGTAATTGACGATAACAATTTTTCTCCTCACAAACTTCGAAATTTTTTAATTCATAGCTCTCGGTTCTGCCGGGAATTTTGGCTTGATTTGGTTGTAACTTGAAATCTCGATAAGCAAATTTGTAATCCCCAGAGAAGTTATATAGTCGTTGTTCAACCACTTGCATCGAGCCGTCGGTTTTCAACTCAGCTCCAATGTTAACTTTGCCAACAGTGTAAGATTTGTCAGCTGCCAGAACTTGGCTGGTGGCATGAAACCCCCAACCCCCAAAAATCCCCAAAAAAATTAAAAGTCCCCACCAAAATTGTTGAAATTTTCGCATACTGAAATCATACCGCCGCCCAACTCAGAAAGCGAGTCGGGTCAAAACCTAAAAATCAGGATTGTGTTCCTTGAAACTTCGGCTCAAAATAAAATCGTGATGTTTTCAAAGAAAATTTCTAAATCAAAAAACCGACCTCAAATCTGGAAAGTGGCAGTAGGAATTATCATTGTCTTGAGCTTTTTAATCGGCCTAGCTAAAGTTTTGCTTCAGCCAACGCTCAATTCAATCTTAGCTAAAATTTTGCCAACTCGGCCAATTTCTAACCAAGCCGGTCAAGGAGAGTTAACCCATTATCAAAATAAACCGTTTCGGCTTAGTTTTGATTATTCCAGCCAACTTTTTTTAACAGAAAACAAAGTTGGTGATTCTGGCTGGTCAATTAACCTTTATACTCAAAAACCCAAATCAAACTTTAAAGCCGTGGTTCTTGATGATTTTTCGTGGTTAGACAACCGCAGTTTCCATATTAGTATTAAACCCTTATCTCAAATCAAAACTAACTCCAACACTTATCTTGATCAACCCCAAGAACCACAAAACTGGTTGATTCAGGGTCGAAGTTGGCAAGTTTTTAAACTTAAAAATGTTGAGCTAGGAACTTATAAACTTTACGAGCTGTTGGTGTTGCGCAGTCAAAATGATTTTTACCGCTATGAAATTAATATTGAAACACTGTCTCCCAGCGAGACCCAACTCCAGATTTTGAACTCAATTAATTTGCTTTAAACTGGAAATTTGTGATTCGCTGATGTCACAACGTGCGTTAATCGCACTCTAGCCAAATCCTCAAGTCGCTGTTATAATCTCTTTAGTCCAAAGACAGCGTGTTCTCATGAGCGGACTGGCGAGTGTTCTCAAGATATGATCAGCCAGCGCTTTGAGATTAAATACCACGCCGAGGCGATTGATGTGAAATTGAGTGAGCTTCCTACGGAGCGACTGGGCACTGGTGTAGACTGGTGACGGCTTCCAGAAAGTTGCACTCAATTCGTCAAACACCTCGCTTTAGGCGAGGTTTTTTGGTTTTAGAGCCAAATTATCATCAAAATCGTTAACTAATAATTTTAAACGTAAATTAAGGAACTATGCCAAATCAACATAATCAGGATCAAGTCGCGCTATTGCAAGAGAAGTTGGGTCGCGCCAAATCGGCGGTCATTGTGGATTACGCCAAAACCACCGTTAATGATCAAACCAAGCTTCGCGGTAGTTTGCGTGAGGCTGGTGGCGAGATGTATGTCACCAAAAACACTCTGATTGATATTGCTGTTGGCAAAGGTAAAGTCAAAGAATCTCTCGAGGGCATGAACGCTATCATCTTCTCTTTTCAAGATGAAGTGGCGGCCATCAAAAAACTCTTTGCCTTTCACAAAGACACCGAAAAACTTGAGATCAAGCAGGGCGTCATGGGTGAAACAGTATTGTCAGCCCAAGATGTCGAAGCTTTGAGTAAGCTGCCTGGCAAACAAGAATTAATTGCTACCTTAATTAGCCGCCTCAATGGCCCGGCTTATGGTTTGGTTAATGTCTTACAAGCTGGCACTAGAAACCTGGTTTACGCTTTATCGGCTATCGCAAAACAAAAATCAGCAACCGCTCCAGCTACAGAAGCTGTTTCGGCCGTAGAAACCACTCCAGTTGCTTAAAAATTATTAAAGTATTGATGTCCGATATCTAAAATCCTGAATCAGACATCAGAAAAGGAACAAAACTATGTCAGATGACAAAACTTTATCCGCTCCAGTCCAGAGCTTGGTGGACGCTGTTAAAAAATTATCCCTCATGGAGGTTTCTGAGCTCGTCAAAGCCCTGGAAGCTGAGTTCGGCGTTTCCGCCGCTGCTCCCATGATGATGGGTGCTGCTCCAGCTGCCGCCGCCGCTGCTCCAGAAGAAGAGCAAACTGAGTTTGACCTCATCCTCAAGGATGCTGGTTCTAACAAAATCGGTGCCATTAAAGCTGTGCGTCAACTGAAACCCGAGTTGGGTTTGGGTGAGGCCAAGACGTTCGTCGAGTCCGCTCCTAAAACCGTCCTCGAGGGCGCCAAAAAAGAAGACGCTGCCGCTGCCAAGAAACTCTTGGAAGAAGCTGGCTGTGTGGTGGAATTAAAGTAATTTAATTCTCGAGTCTTTCAAAACAGAAAGTCAACTTAAACCCCGCCACTGCGCAAGCTAGGCGGGGTTTTTGGTGGCTTGAATATATGTAAAAACCCTCATCAGCCAAACACCAAACAATCACCAAATATAGTAATGACTATTAAAATAAATTACTTTATAATTGTCATTACTATGACAAACATTAATAGCCAGGTAAATTCGTCCAACTCCACCACTTCTCTTGATATGACCACGACTCTCACCTCTCAATATCAGCTCCATTTACCCAAAGCCATCCGAGAAGTTGCCGGTTTGATGGCTCATGGCAAAATTAAACTACATGCTGAGGTGGGTAAAATTACCATTACTCCTGCAACAGAACTGGATTTGCAACAATTCGCTGGTTGCGTTCCCAATCGATCAGAAATTTTGGTTGAGAATATTCGAGATTATATCGACTATACCACTGACTATAATCATGGCGAATAACTGCCAGAACTCAACATCAAATTCAATGTAGTTTAGAGAATTATTTATCCATGCCAGAAAATTTTAAACTTTTACTTGATACCAATTTTTTTATCAGATTTTTTACTGCTGACGAACCGACACAACACCAAGATTGCCTGCAAATAATCGAACACATTCAATCTGGTAAATTCAAACCCTATCTTTCCAACTTAGTATTAACAGAGTGCAGTTATGTTTTGACCAAAATTTATCATATTTCGAATCCACAATTGAAAATAATGTTTCAAGCCATCTTGAATTTGCGAAATTTGACAATTCTAGAAACCACAAATACGCCTCTGGCTCTTAATTGGCATTGGCAGACCGGAGTTAAGCTTAATGATTGTCTCATCGCCACTCAACTGAAACCAGGCATAATACTCTGCACTTACGATCGAGAATTTCGGCGTTTGCCGGAAATTTTTCCAGAAAAAATTATGACTCCAACTGAAATACTGCGGTATTTTGTGCAAAAGTAATTTTTTTGACAACCAATTTGCTATTGATCTCATTTTTCCATCTTCCCTCCCATCTTCCCTCTTGACCCACTTCGTTTCACTCTGTTACTGTAGATATAGTGATTGTCAAACTTTGACCTAGTTCCTCACCAGGATTGCTAACTAAGCTTTGACCAAACCTGGTTAGCCGTATTAGGGTCGTTTTATTTTGGAACTACATCAATTTGTTACAAGGAGTCTTACTCATGCAAGATCAAGCTGCCAACATTAGCTCTAACGCCATTAACTCTAATGCCGATATGGATTCTGACGCCCGAAAAACTGGTTTGGCTGCCGATGCCACCAAACTGGATATCGCCAACTTACCAGATCTCTTAACTGTTCGCGAAGTGGCCGATCTACTCCGCGTATCCCCTTTAACTATTAAACGTTGGGGTAAACGAGGCAAACTTCCCGCCATTCGAATTAATTCTCGAGGAGATCGTCGCTACAAAAAAGAAGCTGTTCTTTGGCTCTTGGGGGTTAATCCCGGCGAAGACGATTAACTGCATTCGACTCACTTCAATCTAGCTTATCGCAGTGCTTGTTTACTTCAGTCCCAGCCAGGTTAAACCAGCCACGATTAGGCCCATACTCAAATATTGAAATTTGGAGAGCTTTTCTCTGAGGATAAAGTAGGCCCAAATAATTGTAATTAGTGGAGCTGAATTAAGAATTGCAATCAAAACTGCAGTTTGACCCAAAGTACTGTTGGCAGCCCAACTAAACCCTGCCCAACCCATCATTTCCAAAAGCCCCAATAAGGATAAAAAAGCTACTCGGTTTTGAGGTGGCAACAGGCGTGATTTGCGCCGGAGACCAAAAAAGCCAACCAGTAATAAGGCTGAGAGCAGCTTAATTAACAGGAGTTTACTTTCCCAGCTGCCGGTAGTCGTAAATTGACCCAAGAGCGGAAAATAGGCCGCATGAATTAGTAAAGAGACCAAAATCCAAGGCCAACCCTTAACTAAAACCCTAATTTTCCAACCAGTTTTGGTTAAAGCTGACCAATCTAAACTAACTCCAACGGCTCCGAGAACTAATAGACCAATCGCCGCCCATTGACTCCCGTTAATCACTTCTTGAAAAACGCCGGCAGCCACTAGGGTTGCGAGAATTGGATTAATATTAATCAGTGAGGTAGCTACTGCCACATTACTAACCTCAAAAGTTTTATAAAGCAATAAATATAACCCCACCTCCATTGCTGCCAAACCTAAAGCCAATCCCACATCGCGTCCTGAAAAAGACAACTCTGCCCGACTGGCCAGCATCAATAGTAGCAGCCAACCTATTCCCGATAGAGTTGACATCATTAATATCTGGGGAGCCGTCAAATTTCCGAGGGATTTTTTGATCACAATATTGGCTGTGCCAAACCCAAATGCCCCAAGTAGGGCGCTGAAAATTCCTAACATAAATTTTTGTTCAATTTCTGCTCAAAAGCTTTTTACAAATTAAAAACCTAATTGCGATTTTATCACCGCTGTGAGTATACTATTAACATGTTGTCCGCACAAACAGACAGATTCGATCCAGAAATATTACTAAAGTTAGCCAAGTATGATTTGGATACTGAATCAGCTCAGATTTACTTATTTTTGCTGGAAAATCAGTCAAAATCTGCTCTGGAAATTAGTAGAGCCCTGAAGATTAGTCGTACTAAAGTGTATCGAATTTTGGACAAATTAGTGGAGAAAAAATTTCTAGTTCATGAAGTTCAAGCGGCCGGGTTACGATTCTTGGCTGAGTCTCCTGAGCGGCTGAATGTGATACTTCACGAGCGGGCTTTAGTGCTTTCACAGCTGCAACATCAGCAAGGAGCACTGATTAAGGAGCTAAAGCAACTGGGAGGTAAATACCACAGTGTCCAATCTGAGGTGCGCTACTACACTGGTCTTGATGGCCTCAAACAGCTGACCTACAACTCGCTCTCGGCTAAAAAGCAGCTCTTAATCTATGAGTTAAATCAAGACATGAGTAAATTTGTGAATTACGACTTTGCTGAAAATGTGCGCCAAGAGTTATTGGAACATCAAACTACGGTTTTTCAACTCACTAACTTGACTAAAATTCTGCCCCATACCGAAGTGACTGAATTGATTAAAAAATTTTGGAAGGTGCGTCACGTCAGTGAGACCGAGTTCCAAATTAAATTCGAAGTTTTAATTTATAACCATGTTTACGCCCTTTATACTTATGACCGAGGCGAGGCTTTCGGCATCGAGATTCACAATCCTTACTTGGCTGAAATGCAAAGACAACTTTTTCGGTTTGTCTGGAAACGGGCTCAAATCATGAAAGTGACAGACTCGCGAGGTGGCGCTGAATTAAAACCGTAGCCTACATCGTGGTCAAACTTTGGGTTGAACTGACTTTGGCTCTTGTTGTCCCGCGATCACCAACCAGACAAATTCAAATAAAGCCAACTGCCGCCGCCAACGCCAGGATTGATGAAATAAGCGGTAAAGCCATTCCAAACCAAGTTGACGCCATGACTGAGGGGCTCGAGGAACTTTGCCTAAAATAAAATCCAGAGCTCCACCCACTGTCATGGCTAGACGTACTCCGGCAGTTTTGAGGGACTCGGAGTGAGTCGAAATCCAAGCTTCTTGATATGGAGCCCCGAAAGCCACCAACACAATTTGAGGTTTGAGTCGAGTTAGCTCGGTCAAAACCAATTGAGTTTCAACTGGCTGAGGAGCTTCAACTTGAGTAAAACCCGGTAGCCACCAAACTTCACCGGCTAACGCTGGCAAGCGGACCGCCGGAGCGGTTGAAGCCACTGGAACAGCTAACTCAGGCTGAGAAACTAATTTGGGTTGAGAAATGGCGGCGGGTT
>DOZC01000009.1:11272-20379 GCA_003518205.1 Minisyncoccota bacterium
AGAAATGGCGGCGGGTTGAGAGGTTGGTAGATAGTCTCGGCCGCCGATGATTAAAATTCGCCAAGATTCTCTGACTGCTAACTCCAATAATTTCACCACCACATCAGTCCCAGTAATTCGCTCAGGGATTGGTCGCCGGCTCAACCATTGAGAAGCCCAAACCAAGCCCACTCCATCGGGCAATCGAAAATTGGCTTGAGCCACCAATCGATGAAACTCAACTTGGTGATGAGCTAGCACTACCATCTCGGGATTGGGAGTAAAAAGAGTTATGGGAGTTGTGGTCTGGCGAAGTTCGGCAGTGAATTTGAGCCACCAAGACTCAAAGGTCTCGGCCAAAATCTCCCAGCCAAAGATTCGACTTGTCTGAGCTCGAGGAATCGAAACCTGTGAGGATGAAGTGGCGGGGCTTGATATTATGAGTGGTCAACTCTATTCTAGACCATTCGGGATTATGGCTGAAGACGGTATAATGGTTCAATGCCAAGTTTTGTTGAGCTCCGTCGGGATTTTCCTCGGCTAAAATTTAGTCAAATTTTGGCTCAAATGATCGGAAATGATCTTTGCCTCCAGTTTGAGTTCGAACTCGAGGCAGTGAAACCAGAACTGAGTCGAAAATTTCGACCCCAATTAGTGATTCACCAGGTTCCGATAGCTACCACTGAGTGGCTCAAAACGCCTCGGGCTCAGCAATATTTTTTGAATTTAGGTTTAATCGAGTTGGTTAGCTATTGGAAAGCGACCTGTTCTCCAGAGGTGGTAATTGCGGCCGGTTGGTTGGATTCAGCAGCTTTGGAGTGGTGGCGAGAAACCTGGTTGCAGGGATTGGGGGAGTTTTTCTTTCAAAATCAGATTGATCCCAGTCAAACTGATCTCTTGAGATTTCGGGTGAGCGCTGAAGCTCAAAATTGCCAATCTGGCCCCAGCCCAGAAAAACCAACTGCTTCAGAAAAAATCTTGGTACCGGTGGGTGGAGGCAAAGATTCTTCGGCCATGTTGGGGTGGTTGGCGGAAATTCACCAACCGTTTGGGGCATTTTTGCTCGAGCCTCATTCCCCAGGGGGAAGAGCGGTGATCAATTTAAGTCAAGCCAGCGAAACTCTCACGGCCACGCGGACGCTTGATCCTCAGCTCTTGGAGTTAAATCGAGCCGGATTTCTCAATGGTCACACTCCTTTCAGTGCCTACTTGGGTTGGGTGAGTGTGATGGTGGCCGAAATTTTCGGTTATTCCCAGGTGGTCGTAGCCAACGAACAATCTGCCAATGAAGCCAACACTACATTTCACGGCCAAGTGATCAATCATCAGTATTCCAAAACCACTGGCTATGAAGCCAGATTTCGAGACTACTTGGCACGCCAGATCACTCCCAAAACCGAGTTGAGTCACTCTCATGACCAAACTCCCAGTTATTTTTCACTCTGGCGACCGCTGCACGAACTCCAGATCGCCAAAATCTTTAGTCACTATCCTCAGTTTTTTCCGATGTTCCGGAGTTGTAATCTGGGTCAACAACAAAATGTTTGGTGTCATCAGTGTGCCAAGTGTGTTTTTGTTTACACTCTGCTGGCGCCGTTTCTGCCAGCCAAAACCCTGCAGCAGCAGATTTTTGATCATGATTTATTTGCCGATGTGGCTCTGGTGCCACTCTGGAAACAACTTTTGGGATTTGAGGCCCACAAGCCCTTTGAGTGTGTTGGTACTCAGGCTGAAGTTTTGTCAGCTTTGGCGGCGGTGATTCAAAATTACTTGGGCTCAGAGTTTCAAAAAGCTCCACCTGACTTAAAAACTAACTTGCCCGCCGCTTTAGCAGCTTTATGGCAAGAAACAGCCATTCGACAGGCTTTGATAACAGCTATTCCAATCAATCAGTTTTTAGGTGAGTGGATCAACCCACACTTTTTGCCAGAATATCTCGAGTTGAAACTGCGTCAAACTATAGCTGAGTTAGCCCAAAATCAAACTCAGCCTAGTCCCAAACTTCTGAAGGCTTGGCGGCAACATCCGGCGGTTTGGAAACTTCGAGGGCAAAAGTTGGCGATTTTAGGCTTGGGGCGAGAGGGTTGGGCGACCTACCAGTGGTTGCGCCAAGTCTTGCCGACTCAGCCCTTGGTGTTGGGTGATGTCAAACCTCTCTCCCAACTAGCCAGTCACTGGCAAACGGCTTTGGCGGCTGACCCTTTGGCTAATTTCTGGGGTGGACCAAGATTTTTAGAATTAGTTTGTCAACCGACTCAAAACCCTGCCAATCGCCCAGACTATCTCTTGGTGACTCCGGGGCTGCGAACTGATCAACCAGCCATTCAAGCAGCTCTGGCTGCTGGCAGTCAACTTCATTCTCAAACCCAACTCTTTTTTGAGTTGTGTCCTGGCAAAATTATCGGTGTCACTGGCACTAAAGGTAAAAGCACCACCTCGAGTTTAATTTATCACGTTTTAATTGAAAACAGTCTGCCAGCTGTGTTGGTGGGCAATATCGGCACTCCGGCCTTATCTCGATTGGGTGAAATCACTCCTCAAACTTGGGTGGTGATGGAACTGAGCTGTCATCAGTTGCAGCATTTAACTCTCAGTCCCCACATCGCCGTCATTCAAAATATTACCTCGGAGCATTTGGATTATTATCCCAACACCGCAGCCTATGTGACCGCCAAATCAGCTATCGCCAAATGGCAAACTGCTGATGACCGAGTGATTTTTGCCCCAGAATTAGCCACTCCCTCAGCGATGGCAGCTTTGGGAAAAGCCAAGCCTTTGACCTTTCGAGTTACCAACCGGGCTGGAGCTGCCACCCACCCCAGTGCGACTCCCGAATCACCTCGAGTTTGGTTGGCTGATGATCAATTTTGGTTGGCCAAGGCTGCTACCCCTCTGGAGGGACAGGCAGTAATAGCTATTAAGGATTTGCCCCTCCTGGGTCACCACAACCTCTACAACGTAGCTCCAGCCATCATTGTCGGAGCTGAACTGGGATTGAGTCCTTTCCAAATCGCGGCAGCCATCAAAACTTTTCAAACTCTGCCCCATCGCCTTCAAAAAGTGGCTGAAATCGCTGATGTAATTTATTATGACGATTCACTTTCGACCACCCCAGAAGCCACCATGGCGGGTTTGCAAAGTTTCCAAGGCCAATGGCTAATTTTGCTGGCGGGGGGTTATGAGCGCCACCAGGATTTTGGAGAACTAGCCGGAGTAATTTTAAAAACTCAAGTTAGAGCCGTGGTTTTATTTCCCACGACTGGAATTAGGTTGTGGCAAGCCATTAAAACTGCTTGGAAAAATCTCGAGCCTTATGCTGCCAAACTGGGCATGGCCTTACCAGCTCACGCTGAAGTTGCCACGATGACTGAAGCTATTGCGGCTGCTCGGAAGTTTTTGCCAGAATCCAAAACTAACCCTCAAAAATCTACCGGTGAGGCAAAGATTGCAGTCAAGATAAAAAACCAAAAAGCAGTGGTGTTACTCAGTCCAGCTAGCGCCAGTTTTAACACCTTCAAAGATTACCATGATCGGGGTTTAAAGTTTCAGGAGGCTGTCACTATCTAGATATTGGCTCGGCTGAAACTTACTCCCTCACCTCATACGCTAGACTTTGTTTATATTGATCTAGGTTTTCACAAATAGTGGCCAAACCCTGAATGACAACAGAGCTAGGGTTTTCAACGGCAGCAACTGGAAGATTGAGTTTTTTGGCCAAATAATCCTCCAATCCCTCCAACTTGGCCATCCCTCCTGCCAGCAACACTCCTTTGGTGGTTACGTCTGTGATTAACTCTGGAGGAATTTCGCGCAATAACTGTGCCAGCATTTGCTCCACCCCCTGAACCCAAAGTTGCAAAGCTGGGGTGAGATCCACCGGATGAATCGCCACTTCCTTGGGTGCACCGCTGCGAGCTGATTTGCCAGTCACCCAGAGAGTTCGAGTGCTGTTTAAGCTGTTCACCCGAGCCAACTTTAGCAACAACTCCAAAGCCGTTTCTCGACCAATCACTAAATCATGAGTTGATAAAATTTGTTGAATCAGGGCTTGGATCAATTGTTGATCGGCTTCAGCTCGAGAAACTGTTTGAACTAGACTGCCCAAAGCCACCACTCCAGCCTCCACCACTGTGCCACCCAAAACTGCCACCAGTCCGCCTGAAACATCAGCTACTGGTACTCCTGCTCCAATGGCTGCGGCCAATGGCTCGGCTACCCCAATCACTTCTTTGGCTCCTAACCGATAAAGTAACTGGGTGTAGGCAGTAATCATTTCCGGATGACTCAAGGTGTGCAAGCTTACCACCAGAGTAGGACTAAAAAATTGACCCTTCAAAGCTCGACTCAAGGCTACTCGAAGTAGTTCAAAAGCCAAATCAGGTTGAATTAGCTTGCCACCCACAATCGGAGCCACTACCTGAACTTTACGACTTAACCGCTCCCGCATCTCGGCCGCCGCCACCCCCACCCCCACGATGCGTTGGGTTCGATTTTCCACCGCCACCAAACTCGGCTCATCCACCACAACCGTACCTCCAAACCAAATTCGAAGTTGCTCGCTACCGAAATCTACTGCTGCCACAGGTGAAAAATTTAACTGAGGCCATGACCACTTAATTCCCCAATTATTTGATGTCGGTCTAAAAACTGCCATATCGATGTTGAGTATACCTGAGTTTTGGCCTCCTCCTCAAAAATGCTATCTCACCAGATCTTGATATGTCTGGAGCCAAATTTTCCCAATTTGATCTAAACTGTGAGTTTGAACCAGCTTCAAACTGGCTACCCCAAATTTTGATCCAATATCAGAAAACTCTTTTAAACACCGGGCTAAATCTGCCACCGACCCCGCTTGAAACAACCAACCATTAACTCCAGGTTTGACTAATTCTGGCAGAGCCCCAGAATTGGCGGCAATGATTGGTAAGCCGCTGGCCATGGCTTCCAAAGTCGCAATGCTTTGAGATTCAGCTTCAGCCGGAATCACAAACCCATCAGCCCAGTGGTATTGTCGCACCAGAGTTGGCCCCACCACCTGACCTAAAAACCTCACTCGCTTAGCAATACCCAGTTTTTTGGCCAACTGTCGCAATTCTGACTCCAAAAAACCGACCCCAGCAATTCGCAACTGCCAATCATGATTTGCCACATGATTCATCGTAGTTGACTGCGTCGAAACTTGAGCTAGGGCTTTTAATAACACTGCGACTGATTTCTCTGGATCTAACCGACTTACCACCAACAATCTAATTACTTTTCGCCGAGAATTTGGCCGAAAATTTGACCCAAACTTGAGATTTTTGGCGACCGGCTTCATTGAAAATTGAGTTCGAAATCGGCTCAGTTCCACTCCATTGGAAATTACCTGAACCGGAACTGATCTCAATCCCACAGTCTCCACCACGTTTCGGCGCATTAATTCTGAGGGCACACTGATTAAGTCAAATTGACTTAAAGTCCAGCGCCACCAGGCGTAAATTAACGATAAACCCAACTTTAAGACTGGAAAATATAAAGCCACGTATTCCGCCAAAGCATGTTGGGTTAACACCAACTTAATGCCTTTAGCTCGCGCCCAAGGCGCTATCACCCAGGGCCACAACAAAGGATCATTGTAATGAATAATATCGGGATGAAAATCTCGAATCACTTGTTTAACTTCAGCAGGAGTCACCAAAAAAGTTCGGTGATTTTGCCGAAAGGGGTTGGCGAAAGATCGTAATTGATATTGAACTTGAGATTCGCTTCGATCAGCCTCGTGAGAAATTATTCTGGCCTGACCATCTGGTGATGGAAATACTACTCCTACTACATGCCCGGCAGAGCTAAGTAAGCTCACTTGTCTGGCCGCAAAAGTGGCCGTACCAGAAACATATGGAGAATAGGAAGTGGTTAAAAATAAAACTCGCATCGAATTTTGACTCAATTTTTCCCAGCAAGCTGTGCCATCACAACTTAATTCAGGGTATAATATCACCCATGGCTGCAAGGCTTTCACTTCAAAAGTTAATTTCAATACTCCGGCTCTGGTTTTCAGCCACCCGACTGCGAGTAATTTATACGGCTTTTTCAGCCCTAATTATTGTGGCTGGCACTCTGGTGGCGATTCAGTATGCCAAAGGTAGCTTTCGATTTACCAATCGTGGCTATGTTCCCACTGCCGGTCTCTTGAATGCTAATTCCTTTCCCACCGCGGCCGAGGTTTTTATCGATGATAAACTCGTCACCGCCACTGACGATACGCTTTATCTTGAGCCCCGCTCCTACCAAATCAGAATCGCCAAAGATGGTTTCTCAAGTTGGGAAAAAATTCTCGAAATTGAACCCCAACTAGTAACTCAAACTAACGCTCAACTTTTTCCCACCACTCCCAGCCTGACTCCCCTAACTTTTGCTGGAGTCAGCCTACTGTCGCCTTCACCAGATGGTCAAAAAATTCTCTTTCAAGTGGCCACTACTTCCAGTCAAACCACCAAAACTGGTCTCTACATCCTAGAGTTGGGTAATAATAGCCCGGCTGGATTGATTGGTTTTCAAAAAGCCCCTCGCTTGATTTTAGAAACTCCCTCCATTGCTGCTCAAACTGATCTGGGTCTCGCCAGCTTTATCTGGTCACCTGATAGTTCTGAGGTGTTGGTAAGTTCTCCTAAAAGCGATTGGCTGCTGCCAATGGATAAAAAATCTGATTTAACTCAACTCACCGACATGGGTTGGAAAAAGAAAACCTTACTCTCCGAGTGGGAATACGAAATGTACCTTCGAGATCGACAGTTTTTCGCCAAGTTTCCTACTGAAATTCTCCGAATTGCGACTGAGTCCGCCAAAAATACCTATCTCTCGCCAGACAAAAAGCGGTTGCTTTATACCGCCACTGCCGCTACTACTTTACCAGAACGGTTAATTCCTCCCCTACCTGCTGCCAACACCCAACCTGAATCTCGTCAACTGGAACCCGGCAAAGTTTACGTTTATGACCGCGAAGAGGATCGTAACTTTTTAGTCGCCTTCAGCAACTCAATGAGTCCCATCGCGACTGCCTCGCCCAGTGCTATTCCAGCCAATTTAACCACCGAAAAACGGCTGCTAGCCAATGACTTGGCCAATTCCAACCCGCGCTCTCTAACTGCCTCAGCCAGTACCTTCCGGACGCTTCAGGCCACCACCTCGGCCCAAACTGCCTTAAATTTTTCAGCCTATTACAGTTCATTGTTTATCAATACTGTCCAGTGGTTTCCTGATTCAAGACACTTGCTTTTCATTCGAGACAACAAAATCGAGATTATGGAGTATGACGGCACCAACCTCACCACCCTCTACTCTGGCCCTTTTACCAGAAATTTCACTTACCCCTGGCCTGATGGCAGTCGCCTTCTCATCCTCACCGCCTTCAGCCCAGACTCACCCCTAAATCTTTACGCCATTGAGTTAAAATAGGGCTCGATGAATATTGTTTGAGATTTTTATTGAGAATCGACGAGTATTAAGCGAAGCTTGTAACTCGGAGAAACAATGACTAACTTAAAAATTCTTTGAAGAACGACGAATGTCAGCCAAAGGCTGCAATTCGGAGAAATTCAAATAATTTTTAAAGCGGAGATTAGCGCAGTTGGTAGCGCGCACGGTTCGGAACCGTGAGGTCGGCGGTTCGAGTCCGCCATCTCCGACAAAATAATTCTTGAAGGTGAAGAAGTCTGATATTCCTCTAATTTGACATAATTAGTGGAATGTATTCCTGTAATTTGACATAATTAGTGGAATAGGCTAAACTAACGACATGAAAGTGGCGAGATATATTCAATCCGAATTACAAACTTCCCTACAACCAGGTCGAGCAGTAATTCTACTTGGTGCCAGAAGGGTTGGCAAAACCACTCTAATTCGGAGTTTAATTGATACAACTTCAAAAAAAGTGGCATTTTTTAATTGTGATGATCCGGATGTTAGAGCTCAATTTTTCAACATAGGTTTTCAAGCACTTCAACGCCTACTTACCAACATTGATGTGGTTATTTTTGACGAAGCCCAACGTATTAAAAATATTGGCATTACTTTAAAATTAATCACTGATGAACTACCAAGTAAAAAACTATTAGTTACTGGTTCTTCAAGTTTAGAGTTATCAAATCAGATAAATGAACCACTAACTGGTAGAAAAAAAACCTTTCAATTATTTCCCATAAGTGTTTTGGAACTCTGGCACCAAGAAAATCAGGAAGCATTAGCCATCAAATCACGGCTAGACGATTTACTCAGATTTGGAAGCTATCCTAAAATTTTTGATCTAGATTCTCATCAAGAAAAAGAGGAATATTTGCTCGAATTAACAGGAGATTATTTATTTAAAGACATACTGGAATATCAAAATGTCAGAAGTCCTGAACAAATTCGTAAACTCCTCATCGCATTGGCTTTGCAAATTGGTCAAGAGGTTTCATTACCGGAATTGGGCAATATTGTTGGTATAGATCAAAAAACAGTTACCAGATACCTTGATTTACTAGAAAAAAGTTTTGTAATTTTTCGCTTACCAGCCTTGAGTAGAAATTTACGTAAAGAAATTTCCAAATCAAGAAAAATTTATTTTTATGATTTGGGAATCCGCAATTCCTTGATTAAAAATTTTAACCATTATGACTTAAGACAGGATAGAGGCCAAGTTTGGGAAAATTTTCTGGTGAGTGAGCGTAGAAAAAAAGACCACTATCAACGCCTAGCTAAAAATTATTATTTTTGGCGAACTTATAATCAAAAAGAAATTGACTTAGTTGAAGAAAAATCTGGTTTGATGTCTGGATTTGAATTCAAATGGCAAAGTCATAATTTTGTCAAACCAGCTGATTTTTTAGCTAGCTATCCCGGTAGCGACATCACAATCATAAATCAGCAGAATTTTCTGGATTTTGTGCTTTAAGACTCAACTCCTGAGTTATAATCAAAGATTGTGCGCCCCCATAGTTCAACGGATAGAACAGAGGTTTCCTAAACCTCAAATCCAGGTCCGATTCCCGGTGGGGGCACCAAAAAAACAACTGACAGTTTATGTAGTGAGTTCTAAAACGAATCGCAACCCCCCTCGTACAATGAGGGGATATGCACCACATCAAGATTACCGCTGAAGAACGTGACCG
>DOZC01000037.1 GCA_003518205.1 Minisyncoccota bacterium
CCGATTCCCGATGGGGTCACATTTCGGACTTCAGATAACTGATTACAGATAACAGCTTTTTTAATGACCTGGGGAAAATCGTGACAATGCCTCATCTATCACCTCATGATCTGAAAGTTGTGGAAACTCGACAAAATCAAACTGATCACACCGCTTGGATCTTGGAGTCAGTTAGTAAATCCATACAAACGTTTGTGGCATATGACTCTGAAATCGAGCTACATCACCACCACAATGCTTGGCGTTTTGTTTTCCTTAAAATAACACGGGGTCGTAATCTCAAAGCCCAAAACACAACGCCACTAACTCAAATCTGAAGAAGCGGGCTCTGCATTATTTGGTTGTGCGTCACCTGATGGCACAGTGGGCAGATGAGTAGTTCTAATCACTTGCTCTGGAGTTAGTGGTTTTCTGGGATTTTGTAAATTGAAAAAATAAGCTAATAATTTAATGGTGTTTTCCTGAACTTCATGTTTAGATTTAGAGCTTTCGTCGGCCTGATTAATCTTAGCCAAAAATCTGCTGGCCAATTCTTTAATTGACTTGTTTTCATTAAACTCTTTTTCAATAAATTGAGCCAAATCTAAATACAAATCATAATATTCGGGATTTTGCTCTTTGAAATCCTCAATCCCCAAACTTTCCACAGCTGCCAACACCTCATTTGAAAATGTTTCGGGGGGGGTTCCTAATTTGAAATTTTCTACTAAATTCATTACAACTCCTCCAGTCCGCTGAGCGCAGCGTCTACTTCTATCTGTGGTGATGATTTAGTGAGATTTTTAATGGAATTTGTGATCGAGTCAGATGTGGGGGCTGATTTTGAGGCTGAACCACTTGGAGACTGAGTTTGGTCAGCACCATTTGGGTCTTGGTCTTTTTGGCTTTCTTCTAATATCACTGATGAATCAGATTTTGATTGATCTGATTTTTGGCGATTAATGAGATAAAGCGGAATGGAAATTATCAAAGCTAAAATTAGTAAACCTATCAGAATTTTTTGCATAATTTACAAATATAAGATGGTATTAATCTCTTGAAGATATGGAGCAGTTTGAGCTAATAAGGCATAGGCTTGAGAATATTTGGCTGCTGCGTAAGCGGCGCTAGATTGATCAACCAAAGACTGAGCTGAGGCAATGGCTGCATTTAACTCAGTGACATCTTTGCCTTGTTTGGAAAGTATTAAAGATTGCACCCGAGCTGAATCTAAATAAACCTCCACAGAATCAAGCGAGGCAGTATAAACACATTTGGTGTAGTTAGTAACAGCAGCTTGAATTTGATTTTTGTTAGTCTTGAGATAAGTTGCGGTCTCCGAAGCAATAGCTTTAACATTTGCCAGAGTGGTGGCCTGATCCATTTTAACTAATTGACCAGTTAAATAATCTTCAACTGTCTGTAAATATGCCGAGGAATCACAACTATATCCCTCTGGAACCGGCAAACCCTCAATGTAGACCTGAGCCTGATTTATCGAGCTAATGACTTTATTAACTGCGATTTCATATTTAGTTTTGATAGTCTGAAGTAATTTTTCCTGATCAATACTAATAGTGGGCAGTGGTCGGCCTGTCAGATTAATCTGAATTGCTGCAACTCTAACTGGTAAAACCAAAAGACTCACAATAAAAAAATTCAGAAAAAATAACCCCATTTTTCTGTTAGCACTGAGATCAAACCTCCACTTGGAAATCAATTTTAAGTTCATCAAAGTGATATTAACATATTTTGAGGATTTAATCAGCTCCTCAACTTTGCTACAGTAAAAGAGTGCTTAATCATGCTGCCCTGGTTTCAATTTTAGGTGCTTCGGCCGAATCGGTGCTAAATCATATTTGTAGTGCTGTCCCCCGGCAACTGATTCAGGCTCCCAGTCCCTATCATGTTGAGTCAGTTTTTCGAACTTCTGACAGGTCAGAAAAAGTCATTACTAATTTACACCGGTTATATGGCACTGGTCATTTAGCTGATACGGGATATTTGTCAATTTTTCCAGTGGATCAGGGTGTGGAGCATTCGGCTGGTTTCTCTTTTAGTCATAATCCTGAGTTTTTTAAACCTGAAACTATCGTTAAGTTGGCTCTTGAGGCCGGTTGCAATGGCGTGGCCTCGACTTTGGGAGTTTTGGGACTGACTTCAGGTCAATATGCCAGCAAAATTCCTTTCATCGTTAAATTAAATCATAATGAACTGCTGACTTTTCCCACCAAGCACGATCAAATTAGGTTTGCCTCAGTGAGACAAGCTGCTGAATTGGGGGCGGTCGGAGTCGGAGCCACCATTTATTTTGGCTCACCAGAATCAAACCACCAAATCGTCGAGGTCTCAGAAGCCTTTGCCGAAGCTCATCGGCGAGGTTTGCTGACAATTTTATGGTGTTATCCTCGCAATCCCGGTTTCAACGTTAATGGCACCAACTATGAGGCAGCAGCTGATATCACGGCTCAAGCCATTCATCTGGGGGTAACACTTGAAGCAGACATTATTAAACAAAAACTCCCTACCAACAATGGCGGTCAAGTGATGGTTAAGTTTGGGAAATATAATCAAGCCATGTACAACTTAATTGGTTCTCATCCCATTGATTGGGTGCGTTATCAAGTGCTCAATAGTTATGCTGGGCAAATCAGTTTGATTAATTCCGGTGGCGCTTTTGAAGGAGTTGATGATGTTCACGAAGCAATTTTAGCCGCCGTGATTAACAAACGAGGCGGCGGAGCCGGTTTAATTATGGGTCGAAAAGTCTTTAATCGCAGTTTTGGCGACGGTGTTAAATTAATTGAGGCTGTTCAGTCTGTCTATCTTGATCCCGAAATTACTTTGGCCTAGACAGTTTCGGATTGATCATGGGTTAAAAACTCAATCAATGCCCTGAGGGCTTGAGCGCGATGACTCAATTTATTTTTTTCCTTCAAACCTAACTCGGCAAAGCTTTGGTCATATCCTGCCGGCACAAACAAGGGATCATAACCAAAACCAGCTTGGCCATGAGGTTCATCTAGCAATCGACCAGAAACAATTCCCTTAAAAAATTTAACCTGAGTTTTTTGTGGTGCCATCCAAGCCAAAACTGTCACAAATTGAGCTGCTCGATTTACCGATTCGGTTGCTTCAAGAGTAGCTAGCTTAGTTAATAAAGCCTGATTTCGCTGTGCTGCGGTTCCCAAAAACCAGCGATTTGAAGCCACACCGGGAAAACCATTGAGAGCTGCTACTTCCAAACCTGAATCATCAGCCAAAATTGCATCGGGCCAAAAGGGACGATAAAACTCAGCTTTTAATTGAGCGTTCTCGGAAAAAGTTGCTCCGGTTTCAGTTGGGTCTGGCAATTGGGCTAATTTGGGTTGATCGGCCACAGATAAGACCTGCCACCCCAAAGGTTCCAAAACAGCTCTCACTTCTACTAGTTTATGTGGATTTCGCGAAGCCAAAAGCAGCCGTTGAGTGGCTGTCATGATTTTTAGTGAGCTCCACCGAGCATACCACCCAAACCGCCAGTCATTTCTTGAAGTTTTTTGGCAGCCAATTCTTGAGATTTTTTTATGGCTTTATTTAAAACATCGACCGCTGGTTGACTAGTGATGCCCTGAACTGAGAATTGTTTGATCTTTTGATCACCAGTGATTTCTACTACAATGTCACCTTCTTCAATTCTAATTGTTTCAGCAGCCAAGTCCTCTTGCATTTTTTTAGCTTGAGTTCGCAATTGATTTAAATCACCTAAAGCTTTAAATGGATTTTGCATCATGATTCCTTTTTAATTAATTATTTACTTTTTATAACAATTTTTACACCACTGGGGTTGAGTGGGTTTCATTCTACTACAGGAGTGCCTCAGTTGCCAAAGCAGACAAAGTACTAGTTTCGACC
>DOZC01000075.1 GCA_003518205.1 Minisyncoccota bacterium
TTGGGAAAGCGTGAACGGTTACGCGAATACAGATCAAATTGAACCAATTTATCAAAAAGCCAATAAAGCTAGTCCTCCCAGAGTTAATAAACCCATTCCTACCAGGCCATATCTCAACCAATCCATGGGACCCGAGGCAGGAGTTTCTCCTGATGGAGTAGCAAATGGTGTGTAGACTCTGTCTAAAGCCGCATTATCAAGATTAATAATTGAACCACCGCTAATGAGATAGCAGGCTGTGTCTGTGGGATTGCTGGCTAAACGGCAGTTGTTTTCGATACAGGTTAAAGCCGGGTTTTGACAATTTTCATCTTCAAAACAACTCTCGTCGCAATTTTCAGTGGTTGAAACTGATTGGGTGGCTGGGGTTGGGGTTGCAGAAGGCTTGGGAGTCAAAGTCGGAATTGGGGTTGGAGTTGTTGAAGGCCTGGGAGTCAAAGTCGGAATTGGGGTTAGGCTTGGAGCTGCAGCCAGAAACTCAGTTTCCGAATCAGTGGTTTCACTAGCTTGTTGGCGAACATCTTGAGGTTGTTGGTTTAAATAAATTGCCAAACCAATGCCTAGAGTTAAAACTCCAAAACTAATAGCAGCGATTAAAACTTTTTTTGATGGTCGAAACTTAAATAATTGTTGGAACCCGGCCACTTTTTCAGTTAATGGAGCTGATGGCAAAACCGGAGTTATAGGAGCTGAAGGTGGTGTTGGTGTTGGAGGTGGGGCTGGTACTTGAGGTGGGGTTGGTGTTGGAGGTGCTGGTTTTACAGGTTGTTGTGGTACAAAATCATAAGTTGTGGCTGAACTTAATTTCTCAGGATCTTGGCCAGCTCCAACCACATTTATCATAGCTTCAGCATACTGGATCCAGAGATAATCAGTCAAACTCAACTCTGGCAGCGAATTGAATCGACGAAACTATAAGATCAACTTTAAAATCTGATCAATTTTGACGCTCCAGCGATGTTGCCAAGCTACTTGACGTTGTTGGCGTCGAAGCCTGAGCGGCCAAGGGGAGTTTAAATGTAACTTAAGAGCTTTAAGCCAATCAGTTTGATTTTTGGCCAAAGTCACCAAGGGTTGATAAAGCTTCAATTCTGAAATTGAACTGGCCACCACTGGTTTGCCAAAAGCAAAATATTCCAAAACCTTCATGGGAAAACAATGTTTTACGCTGGGAAGTTGAAAGCGATAAGGAATCAGGCAAACTTGAGCTTGCACCAGCCAATCAGTGAGCTTTTGGCGCGGCAAATAGCCTAGAAACCGCACATTGGCTGGAATTTTCGGCCAAAGTTGGTTGAGTTGTGATTGGGCTGCGCTCGAAACTGGCCCGGCGAGCAAAAATCTGGCCTGAGGTAGTTGTTTGACTAACCAACTCATTAAAGGCCAATCAACTCTATCATCTAAAGCGCCAGCCAAAAAAATTATTGGTGACTGAGTTTTAGCGACTAGTTTTTTGAGCTTTTTTGGCCAGAGATCAAGATCAAAACCTTGAGCCACCACAGCCGTGGGCGGTCGATTTGGAGTGTGAAGCTGAGCTAAAACTTGAGAATTAGTTACAAACGCAGTGACACCATAAATTAATTTTTGCTCTTGATCTTTAATTTGTTGAGTTAAAGCTGGGGCGGTTTGAGAGTGATCATCCACGCAATCGTAAAGACTCCGCCAATTTACCCAAGACGAAATCACTTGGGGATAAAACCAAAAATTAGGTTCAAAAATCCAGAGCCAAACTGAAAACTTATTTAATTTAATTTTGAGCCACCAGAGAAAAATTGTTTGATTGAGCTGGTGAATTAACGGCCAGCGATTGCCAGGAAAAAGCCAGAGAGGTTGTAAAAAAACCAAGTTTTGAGTTGAGTTAGTGGGCAAAACCGGAGCGCTAGACTTTGCCAAACCAATTAGCTGGCTTAACTTTGAAATTACAGCTGCCAGCCAAAATTGACCAGTGGGTTCGAGAATCACCCAAACCGGATGTGATTTGGCCAACTCCAAGCAAGTTTGACGAATAAAATCGGCTGGTCGCTCCCACGGTTCGTGGCAAGGCACAATAAAAGCCGTTGGTGGTTGGTTTTTAGCAGAAATGATTTTAAGCCAAGGAATTTTCATTTCGAATTAGACCATCAACTAACTTAATTCTAGTTTTTGATGTTGGATTTGATTTAAACGCCAAGCCCAATGTCCTCCCAGCATTAGAGCCAGCCAACTGACGATTTCAATTTGACTTAAAAAAACTGGGTAAAATTGAGCTGCGATTAAAAATGCCAACCCCCCTGCTCCCCAACTAGTGAGTTGCCAATCCAGTTTTTTCCCGATCTGAATCGGGCGATAGATCAAATATAACCAGCTTAAAGCTAGAACTAAACCTAGCCAGCCAGTTTCAGCAAAAATCTGCAAAAATAAATTGTGAGGATGTGAGGGATCAAAAGAAACTGTTTCTTGATTAAATTGAGTTGCCAAATAGTAAGGTGATAAATTTAACCCGACTCCCCAAGGTTGACCAAAGCCCAATCTCATAGCATACCAACCCAACTGAATGCGATAAGTGCCGCTGCCGTAAGTATCAAAGGCAGTTCCGAGGGTGGTAAATCGAGCCAAAATATATGGCAATAGCCAGATTCCCAAAGCTAAACCCCCCAAAATTAGCCATAACTGGCGTCGTGCTAGATCAAAAATTCTTTGCCAGTACCAAGTTCGAACCCAGTGATATGCCTGCCACAACCACCAGAAACCTAAAAAAATCATTAAAATTCGATTACTGGTTAAAATCAGACTGCCACTCCCGGCGATCAATCCTGCCCAAATCAACCACTTTGGTTGAATCCGATGGCGCTCCCACCAGAGCCAAATCATCACAGTGACTAAATAAGTGGCTAGTAAACTGGGGTCAAAAAAAGTGCCAGTGACGCGAAGCAAATCGGGATTTTCCATGGTTCCCAAGGCGACAGCTTCATTGGTGTTGCCCAGGGGTAAGATAGCCTCGAGATATTTGCCAATTGGTCCGCCAGAATGAAATTGCCAGCTGGCCCAAGCAGTTTGAAAGAAAATTCCTCCCAAAAGGATTTGCCAAGTCGCCTTTTCAATTACTCCGATTTTGGTAAAAATTAAACTCGGGATCAAAAACAGGCCAGCTAATTTGATCAGTTGCAGGCTAGACAGCCAAACAATAGTACTGAATTTTGAATCAAGTTGAGGTAAGAGACAGACAAGCAAAAATCCCAAAAAACTCAGTCCTAGCCAGCGTTGTTGGTAGAAAATTTGTCCCCAAATTAACCATTTTGGTTTTGACCAAGTCAAAATTTGTCTCACGAGTTGCCAAATTAATAAGCCCAACACAAAATCGGCTAGATAAACACTAAAAATATAGTTAATATCAAAAACAGCGTTACGATTAATTAAATCTGCTTTGGAAATGATTTCAAAACTCAAAGTTTTACCTTTGGCTAGAGGTAAAGTCGCCAACAAGCCCAGCCAAAAGGTTGATACAAAATCGCGAGTGAAGACGTAAAGCCCGATCAAATAAATCATAGTGACGACCAGCAGTGAGATATTTGAATTGACAAATACCAGAGTACTGTAATACAACAACGTCAAGACAAGGTACCTAAGAGGCGAATTTTTCAATAAATCTGTGAGTCGGTGCCAGAGACGAGTTAAAAATTTCATGACTAAAAAAACCTCAATTTTTTCCAATTTCCACAAATCTTGGCGTCAAAGTAGCTGGCAGCTTTGGCGTCGGCATTGGCTGGATGTGATTGTCTTGATGGTTATTATAACTGTTATTAGTGGTTTGCTTTTAATGAGATCTCAGCGCCAAACCGAGTGGGTGACGGTTCAACTCAAAGTGGCTCCGGAAGAATGGTGGTATCGAGGCATGAAGTCAGATTATTGGTTGGCTCAGAACTTATTGCCCGGCACGATTGGGACCAATTCATTTGGTGAAGCTGTGGCTGAAGTTGTCAGCGTTGAAATTTTTGATGTGGGTGAAGCTAAAAATCAAATTCAGGTTTGGGCCAAGTTAAAAGTTAGTTTTGATTCCAAAAAACAAAATTATATTTTTGGTTTCCAACCGCTTCAAATTGGCAGGGGGTTGGAGCTAAACTTTGGTTCCCAACAAATCAAGGGAGTCGTTGTTAATTTGGATCAAACCTCAGTCACTAGGATGATGAAAACAGTTAAACTGCAGGTTTTTAGTGTCAATCCTTATGTAGCTTCAACTTATTTGG
>DOZC01000047.1:0-1004 GCA_003518205.1 Minisyncoccota bacterium
AAGAAAGCAAAACTGATTTGGAAAGTGAATTTTCAAACATTGACACGGAGCATGTGAGAAAAATTTACGAAGAAGCAAAGGCATTGGTGCCAACACTTCAGAAAACATTCAATGAGACACTCTCATTTCACAATCAAATGGTAAAGGAAAAAATTAAGTATATAACTCAAGAAATCCCTGAGCTCGAAACTAAAATCAACGCTGTTAAAAACCAACTTGCTGCTCTATTAAAAAAGGAGTCTAACTTACTCAGTGAATTAAATAAAAAAGGTGTCTTCGAGGGATTGGAAACAATTTTTTCTGAACTTAAAACCGCATACGAAAAAAAAGGGAGATTTGAAGAGCTCAGAAGCATGTGGATAACTTCCGCTTCAAAGCTTGAAAAAATCAATACCGAGCTTAATTCAATTAATGAAAGCATCGGCAGTAGCGACTCCATACTCCAGGAAAAAATTGCAACATTTAACAAATTTTTTTCCAGAATGTCACAGCAACTCTATGGCGAAAGTTTTGTCTTGAGTACGGACATTGGAAAAGGTGGGTATGAGCTAAATATCAGCAGCATAAGTGGTAACTTGGGTACTGGCAAGAAAAAAGGTCAAATCGCTGCTTTTGATTTATCGTATGTAGAGTTTGCTGACGCTGAAAAAATTAAATGTTTACATTTTGTCTTACATGACCAAATTGAAAACGTGCATGACAACCAAATTAGTTTGTTAATAGAAATCACTAATAACTTAAACTGCCAGTTAGTCATACCCATATTAAGGGATAAACTTCCACAAGATGTTGATGTAAAAAAACTTGAGGTAATTAGACTATCACAGTCAAATAAACTCTTTAAAATACCATAGTATTGTTTATTGCCACCTATTTTTCCACCTTTTCACCTTCTTATCGAGATCATTAACTGTTATCACAAGAGGAGATTCAGGCTTATAATCTACTTCGGGTTCAACAATGCTGTCCCACATTTCGGATGTCTGATATCAGATGTCAGACAT
>DOZC01000047.1:1122-14124 GCA_003518205.1 Minisyncoccota bacterium
GTCTGATATCAGATGTCAGACATCAGAAGCTAGATATTAGCAGATTCCTTTTCTTTCATATTAACTAATTGAGTTTTACCTTCCTCATATTTGGCAACATTATTTCTTCCATTTTTTTTAACAAAATACATGGCACTGTCGGCTTGTTTAATAATGTCTTCTGAAGTGATTGGTGAAGAAATTGCCTCATGCATTGTCCAACCGATGCTAGCTGTAATTTTAATTGGGGGCTCATTCTCTCTCTTAATCTCAAAATTTCTTAGGCCATCTAAAAATCTTTTTAATATTTCAGCCACTTTTGTTTTGTCAGCTTTAATTAAAACCAAAAACTCTTCGCCTCCATATCGGCCGATCGCATCTTTATTTTCCGCACTTCGAAAATGATTATTCAAAAAACCTGCAAATGATTTCAAAACAATATCACCAACATTATGACCATAGGTATCATTAATTTCTTTAAAATGATCAAGGTCAATCACAACTACTGCAAAATTTTGATCATCAGTTCGATCTGATTCTAGCCATTTTCTCAATGTTTTTAAGATTTCTCTCCGATTGGGAATTTCTGTCAGGGCATCAGTGGCAGCTGAAACTTGAGACTCATTTAATTTTTGAGCTTGTTCTTTACCATCTGCCATCAAAAGTCTTGTAAACATTGCATTTTCTTTTCTTTCACCAGGATATTGCTCTAAATCACCATACAAATATTCAGCAAAAATTTCTTTGAGTGATTTAGAAGGCTCTTCGACACCAGCTTCTTTTGATTTTCTTCGTCGATTTTGTTCACTTTTGGCTAGTTCAAGTGCAATTTTAAAATTTTTTTTAATTTCTATATTTGGATCTTCTGTTGTTTGATCAAAAATCAATTTTTGAATCAAAGCTTCAAAAACAATATCCTCAGCTTGAAGTTCTGCCTGGCGTTTTATTTCTGGTTGACGCAAAACCTCACCAACATCACTCAGATCTGCCACAGTCTCAATTCTATTCGTTTGTGGCAGCCCTTTCTTTTTTGTTTCAGTCACAAAAATCATCATATCTCCCTTGCGAGCGTCTTGGCAATCTGAGTTTTGCCAGCTACAATAGTCAAAGTGGCAGAAATACTGCCCCGTCAGCAATTGTGAAAGGACTTAATGTCTGAAGACACTACCAAAGTAACTGAAACCAAAAAATCTCCTGACGGCGAAAAATATCGCGGCATGGCGGTCTTAGCGTATGTCATTTTTTTCATTCCCTTACTAACCGAGGCTAAAGACAATCCTTATGTTAAGTTTCACGTTAAGCAGGGTTTGATGGTTTTATTGGCCAGTATTACAGTTTCAGTGGTTGGCTCGATCATTCCTTTCCTGGGCTGGTTTTTAATTATTCCCTTTGGTTCTCTCCTTGTGATGATTCTCTGGGTCATGGGCATTTTGAATGCCATTAATGGTGAACAAAAACAAGTGCCGTTGATCGGTAAATATGCCGAGCAACTGCTGAAATTCTAATTTATATGCAGCTTGTCGCCGGCTCATCCCATCTCAAACTCGGGGGCAGTCTGGCGAAAGCCCTTGGAGCTAGTTTGGCTCAAGTCAATTTGAGCCAGTTTTCGAATGGCGAAAAACGAGTTCAGATTCAAACGCCATTGGCCGGTGAAATTGTTGTCATTCTTCAATCTTTAACCACCCCGGTAGATGACCGCCTGGTGGAAACTCTCTTGCTCGCAGATGCGGCCGAAAGATCTGGTGCCAAAGCCCTTTATTTGGTGATGCCTTGGCTGGGTTATTCTTTGCAAGACAAGGTCTTTCAGTCTGGAGAACCCATTGCCAGTAAAGTTATTGCGGCCATGCTCTCGACAGGTAGATTTCAACGAATTTTTTTACTGGATTTACACAACGCCAGTGAGGCTGGATTTTTTAGTTTACCCACCGAGCACTTGAATTTCTTACCAGAATTTGCCACTTATTGCCAAACTACTTTTGATCTGGATCACTCGGTGGTAGTGAGTCCGGATTTTGGTGGACTCAAGCGAGCTAGAGAATTGGCTGTAAAACTGAAAACTCCATTGGCCAATTGTGATAAAAATCGCAATATGCAAAGCGGCATTGTCACTGTTATGGATCTTCATGGGGATGTAACTGGTCTGGATGCCATTGTGTTTGATGATGTAATTGTGACCGGTGGCACAGCCAGCGAAATCGCCAAAACCTTAAAAGATCATGGCGCTAGATCAGTTCATTGGCTGGTAACTCATGGTTTATTTGCTGGCGATGCTCGCCAACAACTGGCAGATTCACAGATTGATAGCATTGTGATCTCAAACTCCATTGAGCAAACTCAACTACCCGCAAAAACAACTGTTCTAGACTTAACTTCAATCTTAACCAGAACCCTAAAGCCCTGGTTACGCTAACAAAATTATGAAATTATCTCAACTTCCTTTTAAACCCACCAATAATCCTCCGGCTCAAGCCGACACAGTTAACCACAAATTATTAGTTCAAGCTGGATTTGTGCGACAACTGATGGCTGGTGTTTACACTTACGCGCCCCTGGGACTGCGAACTTTGAATAAAATTCGCAATATCATCAGAACTGAAATGGATGCTGTGGGTGGTAATGAAATTTTGATGCCATCACTCCAACCCAGTGCTAATTGGAAGGTGACTGGCGGCTGGGATAGTATCGATGTTTTATTTAAAGTTAAAAGCCGAACCGAAAAAAACTATGCGCTGGGTCAAAGTCATGAAGAAATTGTGACTCCCCTCGCCAAAGAAATTATCAAAAGTTACCGAGACCTACCCCTGGCACTTTATCAAATTCATTGGAAGTTTAGAGATGAATTACGCGCCAAATCCGGCATTTTACGCGGTCGGGAATTTGAAATGAAAGATATGTACAGCTTTCATGAAACTCAAGCAGATTTTGATCGGTTTTATCAAGAGGTCAAAGAGGCCTATTTACGAGCCTATCAAAAAATTGGCTTAGTAGCTAAAGTGACTGAAGCTTCCGGAGGAGCTTTTACTCAAAAAATTTCCTATGAGTTTATGGTTCTGACAGATGCCGGCGAAGATGACATTTTTTATTGTGAAAAATGCGATTTTTGTATTAATTCTGAAATTGCCAAGCAAAAAGCTGGCGACGCTTGTCCTAAATGCGGCGCTGAATTAAAAATGGCTAGGGCTTCAGAAGTTGGCAATGTTTTTGACTTAGGTCAAAAATATGCCCGGGATTTTGAAGTTGAGTTTGTGGGACGTGACGGCAAAAAAGCTTTCCCCATCATGGGCTGTTACGGTTGGGGCACCACTAGAATTATGGGGGTTTTGGTAGAAAAACTTCATGATGATAAAGGGATTATTTGGCCAGCTAGTGTGGCCCCTTTCCAAGTTCAATTAATCAGTCTCAACGGAGTAGAAGAAATCGCTAAATCAGTTTATGACCAACTAATTAAAGCCGGACTTGAGGTTTTGTGGGATGATCGGGATACTTCTCCCGGAGCCAAATTCGCTGCCGCCGATTTAATCGGCAACCCAATTAGACTCGTAGTCTCAACTAAAACTGCCGATCAAGTGGAGTGGAAAGCTCGTGAGAGTGGAGAAACTGAGTTAATTTCTGTTGATGAGACCATTGGCAGAATTAGATCACTCCAAGTTTATTAAATGTCTGGTCAGCGTACTTATC
Organism: Minisyncoccota bacterium; assembly: GCA_003518205.1. Taxonomy (GTDB): domain Bacteria; phylum Patescibacteriota; class Microgenomatia; order UBA1400; family PJMF01; genus UBA9650. The sequence goes on from DOZC01000047.1 coordinate 4,780, forward strand.
AAAAATTGGTTTTTACCCATCATGCTTGGGATAGATTGCGAGACCGAAGCGTGTCTTTGGATCTAATCTGGCGAACCATCTCTGATCCCAGTCAGCAAATTGCTTTGGGCGAAAATAAAACCAAATACATTAGAAATGTAAATGATCGACCGATTCATGTGGTGGCTAGTTGGTTGCCCCACGAACAACGCTGGCTGGTAATTTCAGTTTGGGTCAAAGGTGAGTCAGACAAAGTACCACTGATGTGGCAAATTTTAACTCTGCCATTTAAACTATTGAGTTGGATGGGAAAACAACTTTGGCGACTCGTCACTCATTAGATCAGTTACTGAGAGATATAACCCCAGTGCTACTAATACGCACCCCCTACTTAATTGCACAAACTACGGCAATTATTTAGGCCTATAGAAATTATTCTTGGCAGCCTGCAGGGCGACTATACTCCCATTCACCGCGCCTTTTACCTATGGGTATTTTCTGCTTCTTTCCGTATAGTACTAGCTAAATCCCGGTGAGGAGCCCACTGCGATTGACCTATTTTTCCCTGTGAAGAATATGGCTATCGCGGTGGGTAATTTTATTTTAAGCCTTAATTTTTAACGCTAGCCTGACTTTGAAAAACTCGAGTATAATCTCTTCAGAAAGAGTTAGCGAGTGTCAAGTTCCTCTACCACCCAAATTACCACCCGTCGCCTCATCGTTACCCATCACGCTCCAGATCTAGATGCTATTACTTCGGTTTGGCTTTTGAAACGGTTTGCGAGTCAGGATTATGCCGATGCTCGAATCGCTTTTGTTAATCCTGGCGCCACTATTTCGCTTGGCGAAGCCGAAGAATATGGCGCTCAACTTCATGAAGTGACTCACGTTGATACTGGATTTGGTGAGTTTGATCATCATCAGCCGGAACGGGGCAAGTTACATATTTGTGCCAGCAGTTTGGTTTTTGATTATCTCTGTGAACTTCACCCTGAACTCAAAAAAGACTCAGCCCTACGGGTTTTAATTGAGTATGTGACCCAGATCGACCATTTTGAAGAAATCTACTGGCCGGAAGCCAGAGAGCATCGCACTTTGTTTATGATTCATGAATTGATTAAAGGTCATGAGTTAACTGATCCTCACAATGACGAATCTCAGCTTTATTTTGGCTTTCAATGTCTGAATAATGTTTATGCCATTGCCACTCAACATCTTAAAGCCGAGGAAATTATTACCGTCAAAGGTCAAGAGTTTGATATTAAGGCTGGACCGTGTTTGGCTCTCAACACCAGTAATGATGACACTATTAAGCTAGCTCAAAAGCAAGGTTATGTTCTGGTGCTTCGCAAAGATCCCAAACTCGGCTCGATTCGAATTAAAGCTAGACCAGACGCTGAATTTGATTTAGAGCCGCTCTACAATCAAATTAAAACTCTAGACCAGACCGGCACCTGGTTTTATCACGCCTCTGGCAAAATGCTCCTCAATGGCTCAACTAAAGATCGCAACCAAAAACCCAGTCCCTTGTCTCTAAAACAAGTGGTAGAAATGATTCAGGCAATTTATGGCTAAAACCGCAGCCGCAACTCCTCAAGATTGCATTTTTTGTCAAATCGTGGCCGGTCAAATTCCCTGTCACAAAATCTGGGAAGATGCTGAACATTTAGCCTTTTTATCCATCTTTCCCAACACTGAGGGTTTTAGCGTGGTGATTCCTAAAACTCATTATCCCAGCTACGCTTTTGCGACTAGTGACGAAGTCCTAACAAAACTTGTCATGGCCACTAAAAAAGTTGCACGACTTCTGGACGCCAGTTTTCCGGATGTGGCCCGGTGTGGCATGTTTTTCGAAGGCTATGGCGTGGATCATCTTCATAGCAAACTTTACCCCATGCATGGTACTGCTAAAAATACCGCAGAAAACTCTTCCGAGAATTTAAAAGTGCTGGAAAGCGAAACTTTTAAAGCTTATTTTGAAATCTATCCTGGCTATCTCTGTTCTAATGATGCCGCCAGAGCCGACGATCAAAAATTAGCCGAATTAGCCAAGCGAATTTACCAGCATGAGGTGGGTGTATAATACAATTATCGTAAACTATTCCCCACACCCATTACGATGGGTGACTAGCAAATAAAGAAAAAATTATGACAAAGCAAAATGAAGGAGAGAGAGAGATAAATTGCCCAGATGAAACTGAGACAGAAATAGCAGTCAGAGTAGATGCTGCCATTGCAAGGTTTTTTGGAAATTTCAATGAACCTTTAGATGAAGTGGCTCAAGAATTGTATCGTTTGATTTTAAAAACAATTAATTTCGGAAATTATAAATAAATCCATCCACACCCTTTAAAACTCTCCTGCTATAATACGCTCTATCCTGAGTCTTGGTTTGCGGCTCCCATAGCCTCACTGCCTTTAATGCCCCAGGAAATTTAAAGTCGATGCTAATTTAACCATCGCATTCAGGAGGGGAGGTGAGAGTTCATGCCTATCGTACTTAGAGCTAAAAAAACTGATTCTACCAACGATTTAATTCGAAAGTTTAAGAAATTAACAGCCGCGGCTGATATTGTTCAGATCGTCAAAGATCGGAGATATTTTCAAAAGCCATCTCGGATTCGGGCTACCAAAGTCGCTGAGATGAGTCGCTTGGAAAGACGATCTCGGTCACTCAAGAAAACCAAAAATGTTTCACCTCAAGCTATTGCTAAAATCAATCAACGCTTGGGAAGTTAAGTTTTTTGTTGTGAATTTGAAACCCCCGCCGGTGCTAACAGCCACGCGCGGGGTTTTTGATTTCTGGAGTTAAATTGGGCCTGGTGAAATTTAATCGGCTTTGTTTTTTCGAGCTTTGATTTTAGCCCGAATATTAAAATCCCACTGATCGCCGTCACTTGTATCGAAACTAGTGGAATTAGTGATTTGATGATAATTAATCAAATGATTGCTGAGCGTTTCTTCAATTTCTTTTTTCTGGTCATTGAGTTCGCCAATTTGAACTCGAAGGCTAGTGACTTGAGGCTCAGTTTGCAACTGGCTGCGGCGGGTTTTGACTTCCTGACTCACCACTTCGGCCTTAGCTTCAGCCTCACCAAGTTGAGTGTCGTTTTCGAAAAAACTTTTTAAACTCTCACGTTTTTGTTTTAGTTCCTCGCTCAAGCGATTCAGTTCGTTGGCTTGGCGTTCAATCAAATTTTGCAGGGAGGTTAAAGTTTCAGCCACTTGATTGGAAGCGGCTACTTCGGCTTCAGTAGAGTCAGCTGTTAAAACTTCAGTTGTTTCAGTCCCATCGGTTAATAATTGATCAGCTAATTCTTCACCTCCAGGTAAAGCTGTAGGTGGAACTACCTCTGGTAAAACTTCTAGTTTTTTTGGAGCTGATAGGGTGGAGTTGGGATCGTTTGTCATCATACGCTCCACACTGTAACTCACTTTTTCAATCAGAGCAAGATTCGTAACTCGAATGGCGGTATACTACACCTGGTGCGCAGTTAGGTTTTGGCCCAATTCTCAATAGAGAATTGGGAGGAAAGTCCGGACAGCAGAACACCGGGTGCCTGGTGAAAGCCAGGGAGCTGGTTTGCAGTAATGCAGATTAGTGCCAGTTTAGAGCCGCAGTGACGAATCGGGTGGCGCCGAGTGAAACGACCAAGCTACTGGGTGTCTTGACTTGCAAAAGTTAAGATGGCAATCCTCCCCGCTGCAACAAGCGATTTTGACCTTAATGATGGTGTTCTCTATTGCCTTGGTTTACCAAGGCGAGGCCATAATGACTTGGCATAGATAGATCAAAGCCCCCGACAGAATCCGGCTTATCGACTGCGCACCGTTTTAAAAAGATGTACAATAAAAGCACTATGTTACCTCAATTCTTTTCTTCGTGGGATGCTTTTAGCACTCAATTTCTGGTAAGTTTGGGAGGATTTCTACCCAAATTACTAGGTGCTAGCCTGGTTTTTGTCTTTGGTTTGTTGCTGGCCAAACTTTTGCGTAGTACTTTGAGAAAAGTTCTTCAGGCCATTAATTTTTCCAAATTAGTTGGTCAAACTCCACTTCAGGTAGCACTAGAAAATCCTGAAATCGGTCGTCGCTTTGAAACGGGCTTGGTAAGCTCGGTTTATTGGTTATCCCTGCTTTTAGTGATTCATACTGCAGCGACAATTTTGGGATTGGGATCAGTGACGTTGCTAATCGAGAAAATCCTGAATTATTTGCCGCAAATTTTTTCGGCTATTTTGGTACTGGGATTTGGAGTGGTCTTGGCTGGAGCAGTCGAGGGTTTGGTTAAAGGAGCCGTTCGAGGCATGGGTCTAAAACAAGCCATTTGGCTGGGAAAAATTTCCAGTTACCTGGTAATTTGTATCGCAATTTTAAGCTCACTTTCAGAGTTGGGAATTGCTCGTGACTTTATTACCATTTTGTTTGTCGGCTTCATTGGTTCCATTAGTTTGGCAGTGGGGTTGGCTTTAGGTCTGGGAAGTAAAGAAACTATCGGCAAAATTTTTGATAAGTGGTATCGCCGAAATTTTTTGACTGATTCTGAAACTGAATTTACTTCTAAACCCAAATCAGATTCAAAAATCAAAAAATAATCTGGCAAAATTCTCCAGCTGTGAGGCATGAAAGTTTATAGTTGCACTCGATATTGTAGCGCTTCCGCCAAATGATGAAGTTTAATTTCTGTTTCTGACTCAAGTCTGGCAATTGTTAAAGCCACTCGAATTAACTTATGACACACTCTGGCACTCAGTTGCCAATGAGTTGCGGCTCTGGTAAGGAGTTGTTTGACTGATGGTTCAAGTTTTAAACCTTGAACTTCTACCAAACTCATTTGCCCAGCTGGTCGACCAAAAACATTCCGCACTTGAGTAATTTTACCAGCCAGAGTAGTAGTAACAGTTGAGATTGAACTAGTGCGAGACTTCATCAATTGGGTGATGGGAACTGCATCGAGTTTGACGATCAAATCAAACCGATCCAAAAGTGGCCCTGACAAACGCTGGTGGTATTGAACCAAACTTTGGGGTGAACAACGACAATTTTTGACTTGACTTTGATACCAACCACAGCGACACGGATTGGCCGCCGCAATTAGTAAACAAGTGGCTGGATAATTTAAACTGCCCTTGGATCGAACCAAGGTCACCGAACCAGTTTCCAGAGGTTGTCTCAAAGCTTCTAACCCAACTGCTTGAAATTCAGGTAATTCGTCCAAAAACAATACGCCTCGATGAGCTAGAGTGATCTCTCCCGGACGCAGTTCCATCCCACCGCCCACCAACCCCACCAACGAAATAGAGTGATGTGGCGCTCTAAATGGTCTATCAGTCAGCAAACCATCTGGATTTAAACCGGCAGCAGAATAAATTTGAGTGACTTCAATTTGCTCCGAAACAGACATGGTGGGTAATAAACCCACAATCGCCTGAGCTAAAAGTGTTTTACCACAACCTGGAGGGCCAACCAGCAGTAAGTGATGAAGTCCGGCAGCAGTGATCGTCAGAGCCCGCTTAGCCTGATCTTGGCCAACAATTTCATCCAGATCAGTTTGTCCGCGATTGGCAATTAATGAGGAATTTTTTGGGGATTGAGCGGATGAACAATTAACTCTGGAATGCTCTAAATCTACTGGAGTTAAACTCAATAACTCAGCTAAAGAACACAGTGGAATGATAACTAGACTCGTCAAACAAACCACTTCGCTTAATTGGGCGGCGGGAATTAAAAAAATTTTTAGCCCTGCAGTCTGAGCTTTTAATATCATCCCAAGTAAGCCCGGCACACTCCGAACTTGACCATCTAAAGCAAGTTCTCCTACCAAAAACACCTGACTGATTTCAAATCGCAATTTACCATTTGCTGCCAATAATCCAGCAGCTATCGCCAAATCAAAGCTAGTTCCAGTCTTTAAAACATGGCCTGGGGCTAGATTAACCACACATTTTCGGGCCGGCAATCTGATTCCTAACTGATGCAGGGCTCCGATCACCCGTTGCTTGGCTTCAGCTACTGATCGATTCGCCAAACCCACAATTTGTAATCCAGGAATGCCAATCTGGAGCGCCACCTCTACTGTAACGAGAGTGGGATGAAGTCCAATTAAAAAAGCGGCCTGAGTTTTGGCTAGTGTCACCCCATTATTCTAACGTCCAAAGCTGAATAGAAGCTGAAATCTAACTCAAGTAACCCGCAAAACTGCGCGACAATGCTGCTATAATCACCAACGTGTTAGCAAATTTGCTTTATCAACTTAAAAAACCCTATCATTGGTTCAAAACTGGTTGGCTTAAAGGTTTGCCAGCTGCCATCAAATATGGTTTTCCAGCCCGCAAACTTAAAATTATCGCCATTACTGGCACTGACGGCAAAACCACCACCACCACGTTACTATATCACATTTTGAAAGCTGGAGGCAAACGAGTGGCTCTGATTTCGACTGTAGCTGCCTATATCGGTGACCAGGAAATTGAAACCGGCCTCCATGTCACCACCCCAGAAGCCGACCAGCTCCAAAAATTAATGGCTCAAATGGTCAAAGAGAAAATTGAGTATTTGGTGCTGGAATTTACTTCTCATGGAGCCTACCAAAGCCGCTTGTTTGGTATTAAACCCAAAATCACCGGCGTGACTAATATCACTCATGAGCATTTGGATTATCACGTAACTTATCAAAATTATCTAGAGGCCAAGCTTTCATTCATAAATCAAGCTAAAACCGTGGTTTTGAATCGAGATGATCAATCTTTTTTTCGACTCAAAAAACACTTACCAAGTCGGCAATATCACATTTTAACTTATGGCCTCGACGACACTTTGCCAAAAATTATTACTCAAGCTATCAAAAATCGCTTTCCGGAAATTTATAATCACTCTAACGCCCGCTTGGCTGTGACTATCGCTCGGTTTTTAAAACTAGACAAAGCTGCGATAGCTACTGCCATCAGTAATTTTCCTAGCGTTCCAGGCAGAATGCAGTTTGTGCCCAACAAACAAGGAATTGAGGTGGTAGTGGATTTTGCCCACACTCCTCAAGCTTTAAGTGAAGCTTTAAGTTCGCTCCGGCGCCGATTAAATCGAAGTCGAAATCGCGGCAAATTAATTGCGGTTTTTGGCTGTGCTGGCTTGCGAGATCGAGCCAAGCGACCCATGATGGGTCAAATTGGAGTTGACCAAGCCGATCTGGCTGTTTTCACCGCTGAAGATCCTCGGACTGAAGATATTTGGACTATTATTAGACAAATGAAAGAGCAATTAACAACTGGGCATCATAAAATTGTCACTTTGACCGATCGACACCAGGCGATTGAGTTTGCTTTAACTAAACTTGCTAAAAAGGGTGATATTGTGGGTATTTTTGGTAAGGGTCCAGAAAAAAGTATGTGTTACGGCACCATCGAAAAACCTTGGAGCGATCTAGCTGAAGTTAAAAAATGTCTCAAAACTTAACTTTGGTCACCTCCAACCCAATCTTAACCGATCCATCAACAGAGTTTTGGTATTTGATGGGAATTAAAGGCGTGGCCATGGCTTCTTTGGCTCAGATTTTAATCGATGCCGGACATCGAGTGGCAGGTTGTGATGTGGCTGAAGATTTTGTCACCGCCGAGCTTCTCAGTCGATTACCAATTGAGCTTGAGGTGGGTTTTGACCATTTATTACCAACGGGAGTTACCACTTTAGTTTATACTGCTGCTCATCAAGGCCAATTTAATCCGATTGTTCAGCAAGCTCGAGCCAAGGGAGTTCGAACTTTATCCCAGGCAGAGGCTCTGGCCGAGTTTTTTAATCAAAAACAAGGCGTCGCAGTCTGCGGCGTCGGAGGAAAATCCACAGTTTCAGCCATGATTACCTGGATTTTAGAAAAAATCGGTCAACAACCCAGTTTCTCTGTGGGAGTCGGAAGTATTCCCGGATTAGACCGTACCGGCCAGTGGCTACCAAAAAGCCAATGGTTCGTGGCCGAAGCTGATGAATACGTAATTGATCCATCTGCCCCCAGCCGAGACGAACCAATTGTGCCCAGATTTTCGTTTTTTCAACCCTTTTTGACCGTCTGCACTAATTTGGAATATGATCACCCCGACGTTTATCGTGATTTTAGTCACACTCAAACAGTTTTTAGAGATTTTTTTAGTCAAATTAAGCCAGGTGGTGTTCTAATCATCAATCAAGACTCAGTCGGTCTTCAAAAAGTGATGGCTACTTTAATCACCCAACTGGCAACCAAAAACATTACTTTAGTCAATTTTGGTGAAACTGCTACGGCTAATTGGTGGCTGAGTGATTATCAGGTTAAACCTGGTCAATCTCAGGCAAAACTGCATTATCAAAATCAGATTTTTGAATTGCTGCTGCCCATTCCAGGTAAATTTAACTTGAAAAATGCCCTGGCTGCTGTGGCCGCCGTTGTGGCTTTGGGATTTGAACCTCAGGCTGCAGTGACAGCTCTGGCTGATTTTCATTCCACCAAACGCCGCTTTGAACTCATCGGTACTAAAAATGGGGTAATTTATTACGACGATTATGGCCATCATCCTCATGAAGTTTATCAAGCTATCAAAGCCCTAAATGATTGGTATCCTGCTGCTCACAAACTCATTGTTTTTCAATCTCACACTTTTAGTCGTACCAAACAATTATTTGCCGAATTTGTCGAAGCTTTTCGCGAAGCTGACGAAGTGGCCATGATTGAGATTTTCCCTTCAGCTCGGGAGGCATTTGATGCTTCAGTGACCAGTGACGGACTCTGTGCTGCCATTACAGCCAAATATCCCACTATTAAAGTCAAAAACTATCGAGATTTAAAAACCCTAGCCACTTATTGTCAGGAAAATTTAAAACCTGGTGATGTTTGTCTCACGATTGGGGCAGGAGATGTGTACGTTTTGCACGATTTGCTTTAACTGGATTTTTTGGTAACGGAGGATAAGGAGTGGTATCAGTTATAGGATAATCACCCTTTAACAAATTATAACTAAGTAAACCAGCTTTTCTTCGCTCCTCACCGGCGGCTAAAATTTCCGCCATTAATTTTTCCTGAGTTTCGGCATCATTCAAAACACCAGAGCCATCATTGAGCGCTGCGGTGTCGGCAGCCACTTCAGAAAACTCAGAGCCACTTGAATACCAGCGCCGAAATTTCGTAACCAGATCATCTTCAACCATTCTCAAATTTTATAATAACCAGATTTAGTTATCCATCCCCTAATTGTCTGGTGTATAATTTTTGTCGCCCGAGCAGATGGTTGTTCAGATGATAGTTTGGCGATCAGGCTCTGGAAAACATTAGCCTCTGTGGCGAAATCGGTAGACGCGCGAGACTTAAAATCTCGTTCTGGCGACAGAGTGTGGGTTCGATTCCCA
>DOZC01000027.1:0-7424 GCA_003518205.1 Minisyncoccota bacterium
CGCGCCCGTTTTTGAACGGTCTCGTTAAGAAAATTAAATTTTTATTGACATCCACACTAATATGGTATAGATTAATTATCATGTTAAACCATATTAAGACTACGCACTATATTTCTCCCGTTTTGCTAGCCAGAATTGATCAAAAACTGGCTCAACTGCAATCTCTCCGACCATTGCCAACTGTGGCCGTTAAAAAACTCCAAGAGCAGTTTGAGCTCGAGATGACCTATAATTCTAACGCTATTGAAGGCAACAGTTTGACTTTGAAGGAAACATATTTGGTTATTCACGAAGGTTTAACCATCAAGGGAAAGCCACTTAAAGACCACTTAGAAGCCCAAGACCACTACGAAGCTCTCGATTTGCTATATGAACTTATCCAGCACGATGCCCAACCTACCCTCTCAGAACATTTAATTCGAACTTTACATCAGGTGGTCATGAAAAAAACGGACGAAGAATTTTCCGGTAGATATCGGACAAGTAATGTCTTAATCGGTGGGGCTGATCATACGCCACCTGACGCGCTCCAAGTCCCTGCGGAAATGAAACAGCTTCTGAGTTGGTTAGCCAAAGATAAAAAGCAGTTACATCCAATTGAACTAGCAGCTCTACTTCATCATAAACTAGTTTATATTCACCCCTTTTTTGACGGCAATGGTCGCACGGCTCGACTAGTGATGAACATTATTTTGATGGGAGCAGGGTATCCATTGGTGATGATTCTCAAAAATGATCGCAAAAAGTATTATCGAGCCTTGGCTCAAGCAGATAAAGACAAGTATGGACTGCTAATGCGCTTTATGGCTCAAGCAGTAGAGAGGTCATTGGATATTTATCTAAAGACTTTAACTCCGGCATCGCTACCAAGAGAAGATTTTCAACTGCTATCCGTGGTGAGTAAAACTACTCCGTATAAGACTGAATATCTCAATTTACTGGCTCGTCAGGGGAAACTAGAGGCTCATAAACAAGGGCGAAATTGGTTGAGTAGCGTCGACGCGGTCCAACGGTATATTGCTGGTAGAGAGCGGGAGAGAAAGCTTTCAGAAAAATAGCCAAAGTGGAGATGGGGGGCAGTGAGCCCCCGTCCGTAATCCAGTCAATAATAAGTCCTCCAGACAAAGTCACGTTTTTGGTTGAAGTTTAAAGCGGAAAAGGGACAAACCAATCTTTAAACACCCGGACCAAAAGCTCTAGCTGGAGCGGGGTCCGAACCGCTCTGGCTGACACACTGACTGAGTTGTCACCCACCACCCACCGTCAGTGAGAGTGATAGTGGTGAATGCCGCTAACGGGTATCTAAGACTAGCTTAGACGGCCACAGTAGCTGGAGCTGCAAAAGCGAGCATAGCTTCTTCGGCGAGGCCTGAGAAGAATGAAGCGACTTGAGCAACTTTAGTGCGAACGAAGTTGGCACTTAATTTTTTGGTCCTGATTTGCGTCCGTAGAACCGATGACGGTCTGCACTTACTAAAGAGCGGCCACGTCAAAACAATTACATCCCCGTGACTCAAGGTGAATTATACGCTACTTGGCAAATTAATATTTTTGATAGATGCCGTTTTCTCCACCCCTGCCGCCGCGATATAAAATGGCGATGATTTGATATCCGGTTTTTTTAGATTGATTGGCAGTGATAACATCTGTTTTCTTAAGCATAACTCTGGCAGGTTTGCCTTTGATATTGAGCTTTAATTTGGCAATGCCATCTGCATCAACTAAAGTTTCAAAATTTCTGGATGATGGCACTGAATTCCAAGTTTCAATTCTCTTTCTAATTATTTCAATAATTTCTTCTCTTGATAAATCAAAGGCCTTGTCGATTTCGAGTGAATCAATTTTAGTTTCTGGCGGCAAAATAATTTCAAAAGTTTTAAAAGTTTTTTGACCCTCTTTTACAACTGGTTGGTAACTTGGTGCGGATGAGGGTGTGGGTGTGGATGTGGGTGTGGAAAAAACTTTGGGTCGGCCGGCACTTGCAGAGGGGCTTTTTTGTGGTGTGTAGCGCGAAACATGATCGCTGCGGCCATCTAAAATTTGAGTTTTAGGCCGCTGATTCGAAATTAAATCTGAATAAGTATTGAGTACAACTAGCCAAAGTTCTTTAAGACTGGCTTGGATTAATTGCTCATCGAAATCACCAATATCTGATGGCATCATTTCCAATTGGGCCAATTGAGGGATCAATTCAATTTCACCCTCATTTACCACGACAGTGAAATTGAGGGTTTGTTCGGCTTGTTTGGAGTAAGTTTTGATATTTGGTTTGAATTTGGCGGCACATCTGAAAATAAAAGTTTGATTTGAGATTTTTTCGACTCGAAAAACTAATTCAAGAAAATGGTTTTTCAAAAAAAAGTTTTGATTTGATTTAATTTCAGCGGCCACCACAGTCACTGTTTTAGTTGGAAGATTATCTAAATTTAATTGCTCTGTTGATTCAATTTGATTTAAAATTAGGGGAAACTCCTTTTTCAGAACTAGTAATGCCTGAGCATATTTTGATGCATTTCCGCCGCCTAGAAGCAGATCCTTGAATAGTTTGACTAAGTTGGGCGATTCAATGGCAGAATTATGGATTTCTAACCAAAGATCCAAACATATTGCTCTCATTTGAGAGTAGGTTTCAAAGAATCTTAAAAAAGTACTCTGGCTAATAATTGGAATTTCAACTCCGTGAATGTTAGTGGTCTCCACATAATGAATGATATTTGCTAAAATTTGGATCATTTCACCATTCAATTTTCCTTGTTCAAACTGATCCAAAAGTGCCAAGATCCAGTCGTGCAACGACAACCCCAAAACTTTTTGAATTTGATTTGACTCCGCTAAATTTGTGAGTGACTGGCTTAAACTTTCGCTAAAAAAAACTATTTCGTGGCTGTTAATAATTGTTTCAATTAATTTTGAACACGTGGGAAGAAACTCACTTTCAGACTTGACTATTTCAATCATGAATTTATGCCAAAAGGCTTGGATTAATTCGGCTGGAGCTATGACGCTAAAGCTGGCATCGTTATTTTTTAGGGATTTTTGTTGGTTCAGAAGATTTTTCACTTTTATAAAATCAGTTGGTTTGGCGCTTAGCAAAAGTAATAAATAATTCATCGGTCCAGAAATGGTTTTATTTTCAATCGAGGGAATAAAATCAGTCTCATCAGGGGGAGTACAAAAAAAAGTTCCGATTTTTTGGAAATCTGGCAGTTTTTTAGGATTAAGCTTGCCAATTTGCCATTGTTTGACTAATTGAACAAAACTAGTGTCATTTAAAATTGATTCAACCCAGTTATAAAAAACTTGATTTTCTGAACCAATTTTTTCTTTTAGTGTTCTGTCAAACACACTTACACCCAAAGTGAGTTTTTGAGTTTGAAAGGCAGCTTTATATTCTTGAAAATGAAGATAAAGAGAGAGTCTGGCAATTACTATTTGGATTCCAGTTAACTGGCCGGGCTCAATTTTTTCCGAATTAAAACTTTTAAAAATATCAATGATGCTAGTTAGCTCAGCAATTAATTTTTGAATATAGTCGTCAGCAAATTCACTTCTAGCTAAACCAAATTTAGATATAACAGGATTCTCTCCGTTTTTTCTGTGATGTCTTTCCATAAATTACCAGCTTTATTGGCCATGAGCTACGGCTAGTGCCGAGACTTTAATTATATCAAGACTAATGAGGAGTTGCCCTAGACAATTTAAAGTGGCGCCGGTAGTAATCACGTCATCCACGATTAAAATCCGCTGCTGTTTCAGCCAGATCAGGTTTTTGGGTTTTTGCCATTGTGAGGTGACGGCGAAGCTGCCATCGAGATGGTGGAGTCGACTGAGTTTATTAGTAACTTGAGCCTGAGGGGTAGTCGCAATTAGTTTTTCACAAATAGCGGCGGCTGGAAGTTTGAGAGTTTGGGCCAAACTTCTAGCAATTAGTTCAGTTTGATTAAAACCGCGAACTTTAAGTTTGTCGGGATGAAGTGGCACCCAAGTAATTAAATCAATTTCTGGAACAGGTGCGACTTCGGCCAACCACTGCCCCAACCAAGTGCCAATATCCTGCACGCCTTTATATTTTAAAGCTTTAATGCAGCGACTCAGAGGTGGTTGAAAATATCCTGCTGCAACCACTGGAATTTTTTGATCTAAAGCTGAATCGAACACCACTGGATTGGGATAAAACTCCACCGCAGCTAAACAGTGGTTGCAAAGCCACTGCCCCGGCCAACCACAGCCTTGGCAGATGGGAGGATAAAGCCATGATAAAAAACTCATTTATCTAAAAGTAAGCCAGGAAGCTGAAAGGAAGCTGAAATCAACCGACTATATTTTTTGGTTTATCAGCCAACCAATTTTTAATATTAGTAAAAGCAATTTTAGCTCGAGCTTCCAAAGCTTCTTTAGTAGCGAAAGCTACGTGAGGAGTTAGAAGAGTATTTTTAGCCATCAGTAGAGGTTGGTCTAGATTCAGCGGCGGTTCTGTTTCGAAAACGTCTATGCCGGCTCCAGCAATTACATTTTTATTGAGAGCTTCAGTTAAATCAGCCTCATTTACCACCCCACCTCTAGAAGTTTGGATTAAGAAAGCGGTTGGTTTCATCAAGGCCAACTCTTTAGTTCTAATCAAATTTTTAGTCTCCATTGTTAGAGGAACATGAATGGTAATAATATCACTGATTTTTAAGAGTTTTGTCAAAGGTAAGTATTTTGCCCCAATTTTGGTCAATTTAGTTTTTTTAGTTCTGCTGTAATAAAATACTTTGCAACCAAAAGCCACTGCTAGTTCAGCAACTTTAGTGCCAATAGCACCAGCGCCAATTATGCCAATGTTTTTACCTTTTAGTTGATTGCCAATTATGCCCACTCTGGTTTCTCCAATCCTGGTTTTATGATCCGCTATTACGACATTTCTTAACAAATCAATAATTAAGCCGATAGTTAGTTCAGCGACAGAATTAGTAGCATAACCTGCGGCATTGGTTGCCGTAACGTGGCTGGCTTTACAAGCAGCCAAATCAACATGGTCGTAACCAGTGAAGGCGATAGAAATCATTTTTAAGCTATGACATTTTTCAATCACTTCGGCAGAAATTGGTTCATTTACTGTCACCATAATTTCGGCTTGTGAGGCTCGTTCAATGAGGTCAGTTTGGTTGACAGGTTTATGATCGTAAATTACCAACTCGTGATCAAGCAAATCACATTTTGCCACAATACTTTCCAAGCTTGATTTTGTTATGCCCAACGGTTCAATTAAAACTATTTTCATACTAGGTGGTCAATACAAGACTCGAACTTGTGACCTCACGAATGTGAATCGTGCGCTCTAACCAACTGAGCTAATTGACCAAGGTTGTGAGCGTTGATGCTAAAAATCTTATCAGAATTCACCAACTCACAAGATTCATGATTATAAAACAACTTGACTTCGCTGGTAAGGGGAGTTTGCGGTACAATGGCGAGTGAGCGATGAAGCGCGAACAATCTGGCAGCTTTTTTTAAGGCCACGCCGGCCGGTGAGTGCCGTGCGCGGCCGCCCAACCAAAAATAAACTTAACCCCTAGAAAGGTCACCATGTTACTTAAGCAAACTTTGATGGAAGACATGAAGCAAGCCATGCGAGAGGGTAATGCGCTCAAACGCGACACTGTGCGCACAATCATGTCTGAAGTAAAAAACTTTGAGATCGATAATGGCCAGCAAGATGATGCTGGGGTACAGAAAATTGTGGCTAAATTGGTGAAGCAGTTTCAAGATGCCCTGGGTGATTTCAAGACTGCCCAGAGAGAAGATTTAATTTCTGAAACCCAGACCAAGCTTGATATTCTCCAAGCCTACTTGCCTCAACAAATGTCAGAAACCGAGCTCCAAGCTATTGTGGCAGAAGTGATAGCTGCTGCGCCAGCTAAAGTGATGGGTCCAATTATCGGACTGGTGATGAAGCGAGTGGCGGGTCAGGCTGACGGAGGGCGAGTTTCGACTGCGGTCAAAGCGGCTTTGGCTCAAAATTAAGACCATGAAAACTCGAACTGTAGGTGAAGTGTTGCAGTCAGAACGAATCAATCAGAAAATTTCGCTCGAAACCTTGGCAACGCAATCCCGAATTAAACTTGTCTTATTGGAGGCGCTGGAAGCCAACGAGTTCACCAAGCTCCCAGCAGCAGTTTATGTGAAAGGTTATATCAAAGCTTATGCTAGGTTGTTGGGTTTTGATTCTCAACCAGTGGTGGCTCTGCTTCGGCGGGATTTTAAAGAGAGTGCTCGGGGTCAATTGGTACCGAGAGAATTTCTCAAACCCACTCTGCGGCGCCGACCCTTATTTACGCCGATGCGATTTTTGGCGGTGAGTTTAATTGCCGGATTATTAACTGTTTTTGGTTATGTGGCTTGGCAATGGCGGGGTTTATCTCAGCCACCGCTATTAGTAGTTACTCAACCAGTGGAATCAGCTCAGGTGGCTGCCAAGGTTACCGTCAAAGGTTTAACTCAACCCGATAATGTGGTTTGGGTCCAAGACCAACCAGTGGCTCTCAAGCCCGATGGTAGTTTCACGACTGATTTAGTTTTACCGGTCGAAGGTTTGGTGACAATCAAAATTTCAGCCACCAACAGACGAGGTCAGCAAACTATCAAAGAACGCACTGTGGTGGTGAAGTATTAAACCTGAAACCGCTCATCATGGAGTACAATAACTCAAGCAATACATTTTAAGTTTTAAAAGGAAAATTATGGCAGAAATTTTACCAATCGTTTTAATCGTAGTTTTAATTTTATTAACGATCATTTTGTCAGTAGTTGGAGTTCAAATTGTGTTGACTTTGATCGAAGTTCGCAAGACTTTAACTAGAGTCAATGGAGTTTTGGATGAGTGGGAAGATAAGCTAGACGCTCTATCTAGTCCGCTGAAGAATTTCAGTGGTTTGGTGGGTGGTCTGCAAACTGGCTTCAAAATGTTTGAGTCCTTTGTGGGTTGGTTGGGTCAAGATAAAACTGACCGAAAATAATATGGCTGATTATGTCTGGCAAATCTGACACCACAAAATTAGGGGCTGAGTTGCGAAATCTTAAAGACTCACTTCCACCGTCAACTTCTCAGTTTGTCGGGGGTTTAGTCATGGGTTTAGTATTGGGAACAGCCGGATATTATTTCTTTGGTACTTCTGAGGGTAAAAAACACCGAGCTGTTTTGGTGAAAAGATGGCAGACTTTGGCTGCGGAAGTGACAGATGCGGCAGCCACTAAATCTACTCCTAAATCAACCAAATCAAGCTTGTCGGAATTTTTGCGGACGGGTTTGCGAAAATTTGCCGCTGAGTTGGGTGCCAATGATTGGAAACCAAGTGAAGGTTTAACAACTACCAAATTTCGATCGACTCAAACTTCCAGTGTTCTAGCGCCTCAACGCAAATCCAAAACTCTGCGAGCCAAGT
>DOZC01000027.1:7574-27903 GCA_003518205.1 Minisyncoccota bacterium
TTGTCATTTTCAACAATTTCACCCTCGGTCTTAGCTGATATAATTCGGCCTATGTTCACTCCCAATCAGTTACGCCAAGCTTATCTTGATTTTATGGCTGGCAAGTTGGCGGCCAGTCTTAATTCTAGCTCCAGCACAACCACTACTAGCGCAATTGAGGTTCCGGCCATGAGACCTCACGCCATCGTGCCATCTTCACCCTTGGTGCCAGAAAATGATCCCACGACTTTATTCACTGGCTCTGGAATGCAACCCATGATGCCGTATTTGTTGGGCGAAAAACATCCCAAAGGTCAGCGAATTGCTGACTCCCAAAAATGTTTTCGCGCCGAAGATATCGAGGAAGTCGGCGATAATCGCCACACGACTTTTTTCGAAATGCTGGGAAATTGGTCTTTGGGTGATTACTTTAAAACAGAACAACTTCCTTGGTTTTATACTTTTTTAACCCGAATTGTTGGCCTTAAGCCAGAGCGCCTTTATGTGACAGTTTTTGGTGGTAATCCTGAAATCGGAGTAGATCGTGATGATGAGTCAGTTCAGATTTGGCAAAAACTTTTTGTGGCTGACGGTTTAGAAGCCAAGGCAGTTAGTGATGCAGCCACCAAAGGTTTCCAAGGGGGAAGAATCTTTTTCTATGGTGAGAAAAAAAACTGGTGGTCCAGAGCTGGAGCGCCAGCCAATATGCCTGAGGGTGAGCCGGGAGGTCCAGATAGTGAAACGTTTTATGATTTTGGCGCCGAACTCAAACTTCACGAAACTTCTGTTTTCAAAGCTCAACCTTGTCATGTAAATTGTGATTGTGGTCGGTTTTTGGAGATTGGTAACTCGGTATTCATGAAGTATCGCAAGACTAACGGCCAATTTGTGCCGCTTTTGCAACAAAATGTGGATTTTGGAGGTGGACTGGAGCGAATTTTGGCAGCGGCTCAGGGCACGAGAGATATTTTTGAGACGGCTTTCTTTGCCCCAATTATCACTAAATTGAGTGATTTAAGTCACTTAGACTACACTTCTGTCGATCAGACCAAAAAAGCCTCATTTAGAGTCATTGCGGATCATATTCGAGCCGCCGTAATGCTAATTGCAGACGGCGTTCTTCCGGGTAATAAAGAACAGGGCTATGTGGTTCGCCGGCTAATTCGTCGCAGCGTTCGGCACGGCCGAATTTTAGGCATTGAGCAAGCTTTCATGAGTCAATTAGTGGCACCTTTAGTTGTGCTATATCAAGAAGCTTACCCGACTTTGGGTACTCAAGCCAATTTAATCGAAACAGCTATCAATGATGAGGAGCTAAAGTTTCAGCGCACCATTGCCAAAGGTTTAAAGGAATTTGATAAGGCACCGCCAGTATCGGAAAAGTCCGGTCAAACATATTTGAGTGGCGAGTTGTCTTTTAAACTTTACGAAACTTACGGTTTTCCTTTGGAATTAAGTATTGAAGAAGCTAGGGATCGAGGAATTCAAATTCCGGAACAAATTCAGACTGAATTTGCCATGGCCAAAACTTTACATCAAGATGCTTCTCGCACCGCCACTGTTGGAAAATTCAAGGGTGGTTTGCAGGATCAATCAGTTATTACCACCAAATATCACACCGCTACTCATTTATTGCATGCGGCATTGCGTCAAGTTTTAGGGTCTCATGTTGGTCAAAAAGGCTCCAATATTACAGTTGAGCGATTGCGGTTTGATTTTTCTCATCCCACTGCGATCACTCCCGATCAATTGGTAAAAATTGAGCAGCAAGTGAATGACTGGATTAAAGCTGACTATCCGGTGACTAAAACTATGATGTTCAAAACCGCAGCTCTAGCTTCTGGAGCCTTGGCTTTTTTTGTGGAAAAATATCCCGATGAAGTCAGTGTTTACACCATTGGGCCGGTTAAAACTGATCAATCAGCTGCAATCGAACTGGCAGCTAAAGCTAACGATCAACCAACTTCAACCTGGATTTCTCGCGAGCTTTGCGGTGGTCCTCACGTCCAGCGGACTAGTGAAATTGGGGGCTTAAAAATCATCAAAGAAAAAGCTATCTCGGCTGGAATTCGGCGAATTTATGCCGAGCTGAATTTCTGATATCTGGCGCAGGATTCTGGATATCAGATATCCGAAATCCGTCCGCTATCCGGAATCCAGAATCTGCTATCCGAACATGTGTCTGGCTTTTTAGGAGCGGTTTTGCTTTAATGGTATCTGACATCTAGTCTGGCTGAGGTTAACAATTTAGCCAACTGGTTCTATCCATGCCATTGACCGATTTATTCAACAAGGTAAATACCCAAGATCGCTTTTTTTTGAGTTTGTTTTTGGCTGATAAAGTGCTTCAGGCTGGACTTTGGACGGTGGATCATAATCAAGTTGAGTTGTTGGAAACTTCAGCCTCATTTCAATATGAAACTCCTGAAGGGGCTATTAATCAAGCAGATGTGGCTTTTCAAGAACTAGGCCCAGATTCTGAGCAGGCCAAAAAAATCGTTTTTGGATTTGAACCAAGTTGGATCGATAAAACTGGTGTTCATACCAATCGCAAAGCTTTCTTAAAGAAACTCACCACTGATTTAAATCTTGAACCAGTCGGGTTTGTGTCGCTGACAGAGTCAATTTTGCAGCAATTACTCGTTCAAGACGTATTACTGAGTGCTGTAGTGTTGGTGATTCATGACCAAACCATGTTTGGATCTTTAATCAAAGCTGGGAAAGTTTTAGCCCAGATTTCCGTCAGTCGAACCGAAAAAATTATTACCGATACTCAGGCAATTTTAACTCAATTGACCAAACAAGCTGGCGCCGCCAATCACTATTTGCCGGCTGAGTTATTATTAGTTTCAGCCCTGGGAGCTAGTACTGAACTTACCACTCAACAACAAGAACTTCAAAATTACGCTTGGGCTGCAGAATTTTCTTTTGTCGAAACTCCGAAAATTGAATTATTACCCAGTGAATTTGCCATTGAGGCCATTACTCACCAAGGGGGTTTGGCGGTAGCTAAAGCTCGAGGTCTGGTTACAGCTGTAAGTCAAGTCAAAGCTCAAGATTTTGATCAGTTGGTGGATCAACCGGAAACATCCCTGCCGACGCTGACGAGTGATGCATTATCAAGCGATTTAGCGTCAGACACAGTAGTTACAGCTTCAAGTTTTGGAGTGGTTCTACCGGCAATTTCGGCTACGACTTTGGCCTCAGCTCCAACTGTCGATCCAGACTTTGTGCCCATTAGTTCATCATCTCAACCTACTGCAGATAGCTTTGTGGCTTTTGCTCATTCCCATCACCCAATTGTGATTAAAAAGATCATTTTAATTGGTGCCTTTGCCGGTCTTTTAACAGTGATTTTGGCTGGTTTAATTGCTTTGTGGTTATTATTTTCTGTCTCGATTCAAGTTCAATTGGCAACTGGATTGGTGGCCAAAGAAGTTAAGATTACCCTTGATCCCAAAATCTCGGCTTCAGATCCTGACAATTTGATTCTTAAAGCTGAATTAACTCAAGTCCAAGTTCAAGGCTCAGACACTGCGGCCACTACTGGAGTTAAACTGGTGGGTGAAAAAGCTGCTGGGATTATTAAAATTTTCAATAAAACTACTGCTTCAAAAACTTTTGCCAAAAACACTGAACTCACAGCTGGGTCAATTAAATTTGTGATCCAAGATGATGTCTCAGTGGCTTCGGCGAGTGTGACAAGTAGTGTTGATAGTGAAGTTAGAGATTATGGTGAAGCTGAGGCGAAAGTAATGGCAATAGATATTGGAGCTGAAGCCAACCTCACAAAAGATACGGCTCTGAAAATTGCCAATTTTGATCAAGGAACATATGCCGCCTTAGTCAAAGATGGTTTGGCGGGAGGTTCGAGTCGGGAAGTTCGAGTTGTGGCTTTGGGAGATAAACAAAAACTTTTAAAAACTCTGACTGAAACTCTAACTCAGAAAGCCGCGGCTGAATTTAAAACCCAAAGCAGTAATGGTACTTTTGTGATTCCAACCGGAAAAATCCTTCAGAGCACTTCTCAGTTTGACGGCGATGTCGGCAAAGAAGCCGAGGTTTTAAATTTAGATTTAACGGCTCAATTCGAAGGTTTGCAATACAATCATGATGATTTAGCACCTTTGATAGTTAAAATTTTAGGAACTGAAGTTCCCGAGGGATTTAAGTTGTCTGATCAAGATCCTCAAATCTTATCTGCGCCAGAAAGTTCGGCTCAAAGTTCTGCGAGTACCAAAGTAGTTTTGTCGGCGAACATTTCAGCTCAAACCGAACCCAATTTTGAACCCAGCCAGTTGCAACAACAATTAGTAAATTTGCCTTTGAATCAAGCTGAAACTTTGCTTAAAACTTTTTCAGGTTTGAAACAAAGTCAAATTCAATTCCTGCCGGGTTTGGCTCGGTGGTTGGTGGGACGGATGCCAAATCAAACTGCCAAAATTATTGTGACGGTAGTCAAACCATAATGTCAGCTGCTTCTCGCCAGTCACCCATCAATCGGGTTGAGCTCATCGATTTATATCGTCGAGCTCTGGTTTCGGGAGTAGCTTTAGAGACTTTGGATCACAAAATTCACGAACTCTGGGAGCGATCTCAAGTGGTT
Source organism: Minisyncoccota bacterium (assembly GCA_003518205.1). Taxonomy (GTDB): domain Bacteria; phylum Patescibacteriota; class Microgenomatia; order UBA1400; family PJMF01; genus UBA9650. Next base: position 12,160 of record DOZC01000027.1, read on the forward strand.
CAGTCTACGGAAACTCAAAATGATCTTTCTTGGCAATCTAGGTTGTGGCAAACTTTACCAAAAGCGGTTCGTTGGGGAGCAGTAGTAGTGCCAGCTGGACTGATTTTAGCTGGAATTGGATTGGTGGGCAGTGCGGTTTGGCCAATTGTGAGTTATTATTTTCAAACTCAACCCTCAATGAGGTTGTCGCAAATGATTGCTCCGGTGCCACCAGAAAAAGTTTTGGATATAACTCCCTTAGTTGTCAATCAAAACGAAGGTCAAGTGGCTGGAGATTCAATCGAAACCGATAACGAACTGAATCCAATTGTGGTCGATGCCAAACTTGATTACACCAATCTCACCAATTGGTTTGTGGATGGGACTTTGCCAATGATCAAACGACCGGAAGAAATTGATCACAGTGTCACTATATATCGATTTGACATTCCCAAACTCGAAATAGTTAATGCCGAAGTAAAAACTGATAGTGATGATTTAAACAAAAGCTTAATTCAATATCCTGGAACAGCTTTGCCTGGAAAAGCTGGATCACCAGTGATTTTCGGTCATTCGGTGCTGCGTCAATTTTATAATCCCAAGGAAACCAATCCTCGACGATACATGTCGATCTTTAGTAAAATCATGACTCTTCAAAAAGGCGATCGAATTTATCTCACCGTTAATGGAGCTCAATATACTTATGTTGTTGAGGATAAAACTGAAGTTAAACCCACCGATACTTACATTTTAGCCCAACGCTATGATGTCAAACAACTAAAGCTGGTTACTTGCGTTCCAGAGGGAACATTTTTACGTCGAGGAGTGGTCACTGCTAGGTTGTTAGTTAACGAATAGCGTACAATAAAGGCTCGACTCTTTGATTGAGTCAAAAACTATGTTGCCTTTTCCTCCCAAAACGCTGGCTCTTGATTACGGCACGCGCCGAATTGGGGTAGCCGTCAGCACTGGAACTTTAGCTGAACCCTTAGAAGTGGTTTCAAATCGTCCTGAACCAGAAGCTTTTGCCAACGTTGTCTCGCTTGGGGCATTGCGGCGAATTAAAACTCTCTGTCAAGATCATCAAGTAGCCCAAATTTTAATTGGTTTATCTGAGGGAAAAATGGCCGAACTGACTCAAAAATTTGCCCAATTCGTCAAGACTGAGTGCCAGTTGCCAATTATTTTTTGGGATGAAACTCTCAGTTCAGTCACCGTAGTTTCAAGATTAAAAGCTGCCAAAATTGATCGTCGGAGTCAACCCAAAATCGATCATTTTGCGGCCGCGACTATTTTGGAGGACTGGCTGGAAAACCAGTAAATTTTTATGAAAGCTTTTGCAATCAAGGTTTGGCAAATTTGGGTGATTTTAATTACCAGCGGGCTCATCGCTTTAACAGTGGTGGCTGGTGGTTTGTGGTGGGTGTTGCAACCAGCTCAAGTAACTCAAACTGGAACTCAAGCCTTTATTGTTCCTAAGGGTCAATCAGTCAAGTTAATTGGTCAAAGATTGGAACAGGCAGGTCTAATTAAACATCAATTGGTGTTCTCTCTAGTAGTGCGGTGGTTGGGATTAACCACTAAGATTCAAGCTGGGACTTTTCAGTTATCACCCAGTTGGTCAGTTAGCAAAATTTCTCAAGAACTAACACAAGGCACTAATGATCTTTGGATTACTTTACCCGAGGGTTGGCGGCGAGAAGAAATGGCAGAATACTTGAGTAAGCAAGAATTGACTGAGTTTAATCAAGCAGATTTTTTAGCTTTAACGCTGAAGAAAGAAGGTCAGTTGTTTCCAGATACTTATTTAGTGCCACGTCAGATTACAGCAGAGGGTTTGGTGGCAATCTTAACTTTAACTTTTGACAAAAAAATTACTCAAGGATTGAGTAGTGAGTTGGCTCAATCTCAATTGACTCCCAACCAGATTTTGGTTTTAGCTTCACTCATCGAGCGAGAGGCTGCGGAAGTTGATCAAATGCGCCAAGTTTCTGGTGTGATGCATAATCGGCTAGATTTGGGTATGCCCCTTCAAATCGACGCCACTTTGCAGTATGCCAAGGGGTACAGTGCTAATGAAAAAACTTGGTGGGGCACTCCTTTGGCCGCTGATAAAACTTTTAAATCAGCTTTTAATACCTATCTTAACCCCGGTCTGCCTCCAGCTCCGATCGCCAACCCCGGCCTGTCAGCAATCATGTCAGCTTTGAAACCAACTGAATCAGATTATTTATATTACCTCCATGATTCTCAGGGCAAACTCCATTTGGCCAAAACCTTGGCTGAACATACGGCCAATATTCAAAAGTATTTAAAATAAACTCAAAACGACTAACGACTACTAACAACTATTAATCGACTGCAAATAGTTGCGCAGAATAGCTGCTTGTAATTTGTCGCTGACGTTGATAGAATACGCTTTTGTAGTTGGACTACTTGAGCCACGTGCCTTTTTCCATTGATCACTTTTACCCCAATTTACCCGAGTCATTCGGGTCGCAGGGTTCAGAAGGTGATGATTGGGAAACGGTTCTGTCAGAGAGTAGTTCTCAGAACCAATCAAAGGGATTAGGCAGCGTGTTCTATAACACACCGCTTCTTACATAGCTTTTGTTTATCAGAGACTCACTCGAGGAGTCTCTGTTTTGGTCTCCCAACTATAAATTAATTAGGTATTAGTCAGACATCAGAAATCAGACATCAGAAATCTGAAAAAGGAGCCGCTCATGCCACAAATTAAGCGCGAGAACTGGGGTAAAGACCACCAATTATTACCAGAACTCGACCTCATCGGTTTGCAGCTGGAAAGCTACAAAGAATTTTTGAAGGTCGGCATTACCGAATCTTTAGCAGAAATTAACGGTGAAAAAGGCATTGAGGATTTCACAAGCAAAAACTGGTCATTAAGATTTGGAACTTATCGATTTGGTGAAGCCAAATATGCTCCGGATCAAGCTCGACTCAAGGCTGTGTCATATGACATGCCTTTGTATGTCGAAGCCACTCTACTCAACAAGCGAACTGGTGAAGAACAAACTCAAGAAGTATTTTTGGGTGATGTACCCAAAATGACCTCAGTGGGAACTTTTATCATCAATGGAATTGAGCGGGCAGTGGTAACTCAACTAGTTCGCTCTCCTGGGGTGTTTTTCTCAGGTGATGATGATGTGACTACCAAACGAGTGTTGTTTAAAGCCGAGTTGCGACCCTTGCGAGGATCATGGCTTGAGATTAATGTGGGTCGTCGAGATGTGATTACCGTCAAGATTGATCGTAGACGTAAGATGCCAGCTACCGTACTTCTCAGAGCCATTGGATACGGAACTGATGATGAAATTAGAGCTTTATATCAAGATATTTTATCAAAAGACGAGTTAGGTTTATTGGATAAAACTTTGGCAAAGGATACTTGCAAGGGTCAAAATGAAGCTTTGCTGGAAATTTACGAAAAAATGCGTCCTGGTGAACCGGCGGTTTTAGATACAGCCAAAGAATATCTCAAACAACTTTTCTTTGACCCACGTCGCTATGATTTGGGCAAAGTTGGTCGCTACAAACTCAATCGACGGTTAAAAATCACTGCGGCTGAAGACGTCACAGTACTCACTAAAGAAGATATTGCAGCCACTATCGGTTATTTAATTGGGCTTCAAAATGGAGTTGGCAAAGTGGACGACATCGATCATTTGAGTAACCGTCGAGTTCGACGTATTGGTGAACTAGTTCAAGCTAACGCTTTCAGAATTGGTTTAATTCGATTAGAGCGCTCGATTCGAGAAAAAATGTCTTTGACTAAAACTGATGAAATTTTAACCCCTTCAGCTTTGGTGAACGCCAGGCCATTAATTGCCACGATTTCAGAATTTTTCCGCCGAAATCGGCTCTCAACCATTTTGGATCAAACCAATCCTTTGGCTGAAGTTGATAACTTGCGAAGATTATCAGTCATGGGAACAGGTGGGGTGACTCGAGAACGAGCGGCGTTTTCAATGCGAGACATTAACGCTTCTCAGTATTCTAGAATTTGTCCAGTGAGATCTCCAGAAGGCCCCAACATTGGGTTGGTGACTTATTTATCACTTTATACCAAGGTGAATAAGTATGGCTTTTTGGAAGCTCCTTATTTCAGATTAGTGACTGAAAAAGGTAAAGTTAAAGTTTCTACAGAAATCGTTTATTTAGCTGCGGATGAAGAGGAAGATTACAAAATTACTCATGCCGGAATTAACATTGATGCGGCAGGTTTTATTCAAGATGAGTGGGTACCCATTCGATTCATGAATAAATTTATTGAAGGTTTGGTTGAAGAAGTCCAGTTTATTGATATTGTGCCTCGCCAGGTGATTGGCACTTCAGCCTCTTTAATTCCTTTTATCGCTCATGATGAAGCTAATCGAGCATTAATGGGCACTCACATGCAATGTCAGGCTGTGCCCCTGATTAAACCGGAAGCTCCAGTGGTTGGAACTGGTATGGAAGAAGCGATTGCAACTTCAATGGGTCGAACCATTAGAGCTCGTTTTGATGGAGTGGTCGAATTGGTCGATGGCCAACAAGTGGTACTTAAACTCGACAAGGCTGATGCCAAATTGGCAGCTGGTCTAGTTACGATTCAACTCAATTCAAATATTACGGTTGAGGGCGATAAAGAGATTTATCGATTGCAGAAATTTGAGCGGACCTCGCAAAGCACCAGTTATTCTCAAAAACCCACGGTTAAAATTGGCCAAAAAATCAAAGCTGGTGAGGTTATTATTGATGGTCCCGCAGCTGATCACGGAGAATTATCTCTTGGCACCAACCTCTTGATTGCCTATACCGCTTTTGACGGTTTGGGTTATGAGGATGCGATTGTGATTTCGGACAGATTGGTGAGAGATGACTCGCTAACCTCAGTTCAAATCAGCGAATATCGAGCAAAATTGATGGATACTCGGCTGGGAGCTGAAGAATTAACCAACGATATCCCCAATGTTAGCGAAACCTATTTAGCCAATTTAACCATTGATGGCATCATTCGAGTTGGCAGTGAAGTCACTGCCGGCGATATTTTGGTAGGTAAAATTGCTCCTAAGGGCGAAACTGAGTTAACTCCCGAAGAAAGATTACTTCGAGCTATCTTTGGTGAAAAATCCCGAGAAGTTCGTGATACTTCTTTGCGACTTTCCAATGGTGAAAGTGGTACCGTGACTGATGTTCAGATTTTAGATCGAGAACTCGGTGATGAGCTGGACCCGGGAACGATTAAAGAGGTGGTGGTTAAAGTGGCTCAAATGCGCAAAATTCGAGTGGGTGATAAGCTGGCTGGTCGCCATGGCAACAAAGGAGTTATCAGCAAAATCGTGCCCACTGCTGACATGCCTCACCTTGAGGATGGCACTCCAGTTGATATTATCATTTCTCCGTTGTCAGTTTTGGCTCGGATGAACTTAGGTCAATTATTGGAGGCTCATTTGGGATGGGCGGCTCAGACTTTGGGTTATAACGTGGCCATTCCAGCTTTTGAAGATATTGACGAAAATCGCATTTGGTCAGAACTCGAACGAGCCGGCTTGCCCACTGATGGTAAAGCTCAATTGTTTGATGGTCGGACCGGAGAAGCTTTCAAAGAGAAAACTGTGGTTGGGGTAGCCTACATTTTGAAGTTGTCTCACATGGTGGATGACAAAACTCACGCTCGTTCCACTGGACCTTACAGTTTAGTCACCCAACAGCCTTTAGGTGGCAAAGCTCAGATGGGTGGTCAACGGGTGGGTGAAATGGAAGTCTGGGCACTTGAGGCTCATCGAGCAGCTCATGTACTTCAAGAGATGTTGACCATTAAATCAGATGATGTTCGAGGTCGAGCCAAAGCTTTCGAAGCCATGGTTAAGGGCACTGATATTCCGGCTCCAACTGTTCCTGAAGCTTTTAGAGTTATGATGCGCGAACTCAATTCTCTGGGTCTGGATATTGTGGCTCAAGAATTGGAAGAAATCATTGACGAGGATTCTTTGCCAGCTAAAGTTCCAGCTGATGAGGTGGAACTGCTTGAGTCTGAGACTTTATTAGTTGAGGAAGATGGTGAAACAGATGAAACTGCTGATAAAGACGCTGATGAACTCGATCCCGACGCTGATTCTGAACCAGATGAATCAGAAGGGGAAATAGCAGAAACCGAATTTGAAACTGAGGAAAAGGAGGGAGTCTAATATGACAAACCCAACTATGACCACACTAGATACCGTTGATCAAACAGTCTCCAAGAATATTGTGGATTTTTCGGCTCTGCAAATTAAAATTGCTTCGCCGGATATCATCAAATCTTGGTCACACGGTGAAGTCAAAAAACCGGAAACCATTAATTATCGGTCGCTCAAGCCAGAAAAAGATGGTTTGTTCGATGAAAAAATCTTTGGCCCGACCAAAGACTACGAATGTTATTGTGGTAAATACAAACGGATTCGGTACAAGGGAATTGTGTGTGATAAATGTGGAGTTGAAGTCACTCAAGCTCGAGTGCGTCGCGAACGGATGGCTCACATTACTTTGGCGGCTCCCGTAGCTCACATTTGGTTTTTCAAAGGAGCTCCTTCTAAATTATCACTCTTGTTGGATATTTCGCCCAGAAACCTCAATTCAATCCTGTATTTTTCGCAATACATTGTTTTGAGTGTTGAAAGTGACGAAAAGGCTAGTGTTATCGAACGGCTAGACGCCAGTCAAGCGGCTGCGATCGATGAACTACAAGTCACAATTGAGCAAGAAATCATTGCTTTGAAAGAAAGCCTGACTAAAGACAAGGAAACTGCCAAGACTAAAGCTAAAACTAAAGAAGCTTTACAACTCAAGTTAACCGAAATTGAAGTCAAAGCCAAAAATCGAGTGGCTGCTCTCAAACAGCAACTGGAAACTCAATCAGAGCAAACTGCCGAAATCTATAAAACCATCAAGCTGATGGTTAAAAAGATCCACAAAGGCACAATTTTGAGTGAAGATGAGTATTTAAAGTTGGATGAATATGATGCTGCCTCGCATCTACGAGTGGGCATGGGAGCTGAGAGTATTCTCGAGTTAGTTAAAGAAATTAACTTGGATGATTTGGTAGAGAAGCTCAGAAAAGAGATGATCGAAAGTAAAGGGCCAAAGAAAATCAAGGCTACTAAGCGACTTCGAGTGGTTGAAGGTTTGAAAAAAGCCAGCATCGATCCAGCTTGGATGTTTATGATGATCTTGCCAGTGATTCCTCCAGATTTGCGCCCAATGGTGCAGCTTTCTGGTGGCAGATTTGCAGCTTCAGATCTCAATGATTTATATCGCCGGGTGATTAATCGCAACAATCGTTTGAAGCACCTGATCGATTTGGGAGCTCCAGAGATTATTTTGCGCAATGAAAAACGCATGTTACAAGAGGCAGTCGATTCTTTAATCGATAGCTCTCAAGCTCGTCAAGCCAGACGGCGGACTAATCGTCGTCCTCTGCGCTCGCTCTCTGAAATGCTGCGAGGTAAACAGGGCCGATTCCGCCAAAACCTTTTGGGTAAGCGGGTGGACTATTCTGGTCGATCAGTGATTGTGGTGGGACCAGAACTCAAACTCAATGAGTGTGGTTTGCCCAAAGACATGGCTCTCGAGATGTTTAAACCCTATGTCTTGCGCGAATTGATTGCTCAGGGTATTGCTCCCAACGTTAAGAGTGCTCGTCACTTAGTTGACCGAGGTGAACCGGCTGTTTATGACATTTTAGAAAAAGTTATTACCAACCATCCCGTGATTTTGAATCGAGCACCGACTTTGCATAAATTAGGTATGCAGGCCTTTTTCCCTCAACTGATTGAGGGAAGTGCAATTCGACTTCATCCTTGTGTCTGTTCAGGATACAACGCTGACTTCGACGGTGATCAAATGGCCGTTCATGTGCCTTTAACCAATGAGGCTCAGTCAGAAGCGATTAACCTAATGATGGCGACTCACAATCTTTTGAAACCAGCTAATGGTGAGCCAATTACTGTACCTAACAAAGAAATGGCCATGGGTTTATTTTATTACACCATTGTGGATGTAGCTTTACCCAAGTTAGAAACTGTTTTCAGTAATAAAGATGAAGCCTATCATGCTTATCAAGCAGGAATATTGGACAAACGCCAATTAATTACCGTGCGATTGACTTTGGTAGACAAAACTCAACTGATCGAAACCACTGTGGGTCGATTGCTTTTTAATGATGTCTTGCCTGAAGCCATGCAGTACATCAATGAACCAATTAATGCCAAAAAGATCAAAGAGTTAGTGACTGTGGCCATCGAAACTCAACCTCATGAACGAGTGGCAGAATTAATCGATGCCATCAAAGATATGGGCTTTGAGGCCGCCACCCGCTCTGGTTTGTCGGTTTCAGTAACTGACTGTCAAATGATTGACGAAAAAGAAGAAATCGTGAATCAGGCCAATAAAAAAGTCGAGAAAGTTCAAGAGAGCTATCTTAATGGTTTGATTACTGATGAAGAGCGCCGACGCAAGGGCTTGGACATCTGGATGAAAACTACTGATGAAATGGCTGAAAAAACTTGGGCTTCGTATGACGAAACCAATGCCGTCAAGATCATGATTAATTCTGGTGGCACTCGGGCATCTAAAGATCAGGTCAAACAATTAGCAGCCATGAGAGGTCTGGTGGTTGATCCCTTGGGAAACATTGTGGAAATGCCCACCAAGTCAAACTTCCGTCAGGGTTTAACAATTTTCGAATACGTTACCTCAGCTCGGGGTTCTCGAAAAGGTTTAACTGACTCAGCTATTAAAACTGCTGACGCTGGTTATCTCACTCGTCGACTCACTGATGTGTCTCATGACGCCATCATTCGACATGAGGATTGTGGCACTGATCAGGGTATCGAGATTACCAAAAATTATCGTCGAGAAGTCTTTTTAGCCCGGGTTACTGGTCGAGTTTTAGCTGCGGATATTAAAGTTGGAGCTAAAGTGCTTTATAAAATTGGTGACGTGATTACTCCTGTGATTGCAGCTGAACTAGATAAAGCTGAAAAAGTTGAGACCGTAGTAGTTCGATCTCCCTTAACCTGCAGGGCTCGCAAAGGTTTGTGTCAACAATGTTATGGTTGGGATTTTTCAACCCGAGCCATGGTCGAGATCGGAGTTCCAGTGGGGGTGATTGCTGCCCAGTCCATTGGAGAACCAGGAACCCAATTGACCATGCGGGTAAAACACACTGGTGGAATTGTGGGTTTGGATGTGACCCAGGGTTTGCCTCGTGTTGAAGAATTACTTGAAGCCCGTATTCCCAAAGTTCCAGCTATCGTAGCTCATATCGCTGGCAAAGTTAAAATTGAAGAAGTCGAGGGCGAGCGAGTCATTAAAATCAAAACCACCACTTCACCCAGCGAAGAAGAAACCTACACTCTTCCCATGGGGGTGATAACTTTGGTCAAAGATGGCGATTTAGTTGGGATTGGTCAACAACTCATTCCAGGCTCAATTAACACTCAGGAATTGTTGCAGATCAAAGGTTTGCAATATGCTCAGCTGTATATTATTGAGCAGGTTCAAAATGTTTACGAATCACAAGGAATTGTGATTAATGATCGTCATTTTGAAGTGATTACTCGAAAGATGGGTGATAAAGTCAGAATTGAGATGAGTGGCGACACTGATCTTTTGACTGGTGAAGTAGTTGAGCGTAATCGCTTTATGCAACTAAATGATGGAGTGATGGCTGCCGGAGGTGATCCAGCTACTGCTAAAGTTTTGCTTTTGGGTATTACCAGATCATCACTCTTCACTAGTTCTTGGCTCTCAGCAGCTTCTTTCCAACACACCAAGCATGTGTTGACCGATGCCGCAGCCTGTGGAGCAGTTGATCATTTGGAAGGCTTAAAAGAAAACGTTATCATTGGTCGGTTAATTCCAACCTCTAGAGAGCGAGCTATGGCAGTTTAGTCTGATATCAGATGTCAGACATCTGATATCAGAAATGTGGTACAATTCCCTGGCTCAAAGGGGGTTTGACTAACTCATTTGACTAATAAAAAGAAAGTAATTATTTAAAGCATGCCAACCATTAATCAACTCATCCGCAAAGGTGGCCGGAAAGCCCGGGTTAAACGTATTAAAGCTACGGCTTTGCGCAAAAGTTTTAACACTATCACTGGTCAGCCAGTGAAAACCATCAATCCTCAAAAACGAGGTGTTTGTACTGTAGTCAAAACCATGACTCCTAAAAAACCCAACTCAGCTTTACGAAAAGTGGCTCGGGTGAGACTTTCCAATAAAGTTGAGGTCACAGCCTACATTCAGGGAGAGGGTCATAATTTGGCTGAACACAGCATTGTGTTGATTAGAGGTGGTCGGGTAAAAGATTTACCTGGTGTGAAGTATCATATTGTTCGGGGTAAATTTGATTGTGCTGGTGTTGATGGTCGAAAAACCAGTCGCAGTAAATACGGCATGAAGAAATCATAATCAGGAAAAACTATGCGAACTAAAAAAGCCAAAATTCGAGAAACTATTCCAGACACCCGATTCCGTTCGGCTATTGTTGCCAAATTAATTAATCGATCCATGCAAGATGGTAAAAAATCTGTGGCTCAAAAACAGGTTTATGCCGCTCTAGAACAAGTGGCCGGGGTGACCAAAAAATCAGCTGTCGAGGTATTAGATGAAGTTCTGCGAGTGGTGATGCCTCAAATGGAGGTTCGGACTCGACGAGTGGGCGGAGCTTCTTATCAAGTTCCTATGCCAGTTCGAGGTCGCCGAGGTCAATCCTTGGTGATTAGATGGTTGGTGGCTGAAGCTAACAAAAGACCTAATAAACAATTTCACTCATATGCTGAAAAATTAGCGGCTGAAATGTTGGACGCTTTGGATAACAAAGGTGGAACCATTGAAAAACGTAACGTTTCTCACCGAATGGCTGAAGCTAACAAAGCCTTTTCTCATTTCCGATGGTAAATTTTTGTCAGATTTCTAAAGCTTATTGAATTGTTCACTTCGTTCAACATTCAAACGCTTTAGAAACTCAGACAAAAAGATTTAAAACGGAAAACGCTTTATACTTTATTAATCAGAAAAATCATAAACAGTAAATAAAAAAATCACTTTATGTCTCAAACTAGTGTTGGTAGCGATCGCCAAGTCCCTTTAGAACGTATTCGGAATATCGGTATTATTGCTCATATTGATGCGGGCAAAACTACTACCACAGAGCGGATTTTATTTTTTACCGGCAGAACTTATAAAATTGGTGAGGTCCATGAAGGAGCGGCCACTATGGATTGGATGGCTCAGGAGCAGGAGCGGGGCATCACTATCGTTTCAGCGGCCACCACCACTTTTTGGACTCCTTATTTTGAATCTCACTTACCCAAAGAGCGCTATCGCTTTAATATTATCGATACTCCCGGCCACGTTGATTTTACGGCTGAGGTAGAACGCTCACTCCGGGTTTTAGACGGCGGCATCACTGTGTTGGATGCTTCAGAAGGCGTGCAATCCCAATCTGAAACTGTGTGGCGTCAGGCTGATAAATATAACGTGCCTCGAATTTGTTTTGTGAATAAAATGGATAAACTGGGAGCTGATTTCTTTGCTACCGTTGAGGATATCCGAGTCAAATTTGGTGTTAAACCGGCCCCAATGGTGCTGCCGATGGGCGCAGAAAATGACTTTTTAGGCGTGATTCAACTGATTGAACGGAAGGCTTTATTTTGGAAAGATCACGAAGCTGATACTGAGCCAGAAACCCGTGAAATTCCTGAGGAATACAAAGCTAAAGTTGAAGAACTTCGGGCTCAACTAGTGGAGTCTATCGCTGAGACTGACGATGCTTTGATGGAAAAATTCTTTGCTGAGACGGAAATCTCGATTCAGGAACTCAAGGTGGCTCTGCGCAAGGCTGTGATTGGTTATAAATTGGTGCCAGTTTATGCTGGTTCATCGCTCAAAAATACTGGCGTTCAGCCTTTACTTGACGCAGTGGTGGAGTATCTCCCATCTCCCACTGACATTGAACACATTGAAGGGACTTTGCCCAAGAGTGAAGAAAAAGTCACTCGCAAGCTGGTGCCAGAAGAAAAAATGTCGGCTTTGGCCTTCAAAATTCAAACTGATCCACACGTGGGCAAGTTAACTTACGTCAGAATTTACTCTGGTTCAGTCCAGGCCGGTAGTTACGTTTATAACTCTATCCGTGGAACTAAAGAGCGCGTGAGTCGATTGCTCTTAATGCACGCCAATGAACGCGAAGAAATTCAAGAAGCTAAAGCTGGTGAAATTGTGGCCATGGTGGGTTTGAAAGAGACCAGAACCGGTGACACTTTGTGTGATCAGGCTAGTCCCATTGTGTTGGAAGGCATTAACTTTGCTGATCCAGTCATCTATTTGGCTATCGAACCCAAGACCAAAGCCGACCAAGAAAAAATGGGCGTGGCTCTAGGCAAACTGACTGAAGAAGATCCCACTTTCACTATTAAAGTTGATCATGAAACCGGTCAGACCATCATTGGTGGTATGGGCGAGCTACATCTGGAGATTTTGGTAGACAGAATGAAACGCGAATTTAAAGTCGCAGCTGATGTCGGTGCTCCTCAAGTAGCTTATCGAGAAACCATCACTAAAGAATGTCATGGTGAAGGCAAATACATCAAGCAATCCGGTGGTCGAGGTCAATATGGCCACGCTGTCATTGACGTGACTCCATTAGATCGAGGTACTGGCTACGAGTTTGATAACAAGATCACCGGCGGGGCTATTCCCAAGGAATTTATTGAACCTATCAACAAAGGTATTAAAGAATCTCTGGAGCGTGGTTTCCTGGCTGGTTACCCCATGAGTGATTTGAAGGTTGAGTTGAATGATGGCTCTTTTCACGAAGTTGACTCATCTGAAATGTCATTTAAGATGGCTGGTTCGATGGCCATTAAAGATGCGGTTAAATCCGCCGGCATGGTCCTTTTAGAGCCAGTAATGCAGGTTGAGGTCACCACGCCGGAAATATTTATGGGTGATGTGATCGGAGATTTGGGTGGTAAACGCGCTCAAATTCAGGGCACCACCACTCGAGGTGTGGCCGTGATTATTAAAGCTTTGGTGCCGTTGGCTGAAATGCAAGGCTATGTAACCACTCTGCGAGGCATGACTCAAGGTCGAGCTAGCAGTGTCATGTTGCCCAGTCACTATGAGATTGTGCCTCAAAGTATCACTGAAAAAATTATCGAAGCTCGCAAGGGCTTTGAAGCTAGAAATCGAGTGAGTTAAGGAACTTTTTATGACAGAATTAGGCAGTTGGAAACAGACAAAAGATAGCCTTAATAAAATAGAAAACATAGAACAGGCAAAAGCAAAGCTGCGTGGTGAAAATAATGCTATTACGAGACAGAAATGTCTGGCCGTTTTAAGGTTAAATGATGAGGGAACTTTTAAAGATAGCCTAGAAGCAACATTGTTACTTTCAGCGGCTCAGGAGTTGCTTGCAGAGTTGGCGGAGGTTTAAAATAGCTAGCAAACTTGGTGCAATTTGCCCCTCATCTAAACGCCAGACAGTTGATATAATAGCCACTTACCTTGGTATTACGGCACATATTAAAAAGTAATAAAAAAATAAGAGGAGAAAATTTATGGCAGACGTAAACAAATTTGTCCGCAACAAGCCTCACGTTAACATTGGTACCATTGGTCACGTTGATCATGGGAAAACCACTTTAAGTGCCGCTATTACTCAGACTTTGGCAAAGAAATTTCCTAGTCCTTTAAATAAGGCTATGGTTTATGCCGATATCGATAATGCTCCAGAAGAAGCAGCTCGAGGTGTGACCATCAACATTTCTCACATCGAATACGAGACCGCCAAACGTCACTACGCTCATATTGATGCTCCAGGTCATGCTGACTACATCAAAAACATGATCACTGGCGCGGCTCAAATGGATGGTGCCATCTTAGTGGTCGCCGCCACTGACGGTCCCATGCCTCAAACTCGAGAGCATATTCTTTTGGCCAAACAAGTCAACGTGCCCAAACTCATCGTAGCTTTAAACAAGTGCGATATGGTGGATGACGCTGAGCTTTTGGATTTGGTCGAAATGGAAGTGCGTGAGCTCTTAACCAAATATGGTTTCGACGGCGACAACACTCCAGTTTTAAGAGTTTCGGCTCTGAAAGCTTTAGAAGGCGATGCCGCTGCTCAAGATCAGGTGATGGAACTAATGAATCAAGTTGATTCTTTCATTCCAGATCCAGTTCGCGATCTCGACAAACCCTTCTTGATGCCAATCGAGGATGTCTTCTCAATCAAAGGTCGAGGTACGGTGGTGACTGGTCGAATTGAGTCAGGTGTGGTCAAAGTTGGTGATGAAGTTGAAATCATCGGTATGGGTGACAACAAAAAATCCACCGTCACTGGTGTGGAAATGTTCCGCAAACTTCTTGATCAAGGTCAGGCTGGAGACAACGTCGGTGTGCTGCTTCGAGGTATCGAAAAAGAGCAAGTTCAACGTGGTCAAGTTTTGGCCAAAATGGGCTCAGTCAAAGATCATACTGAGTTTGAAGCCGAAGTTTATATTTTGAAGAAAGAAGAAGGTGGTAGACACAAACCTTTCTTCTCAGGCTACAAACCTCAGTTTTACATCAGAACTACTGATGTGACTGGTGAGATCAAACTGGCTGAAGGTGTAGAGATGGTCATGCCTGGCGATAACGCTAAGATGACCGTGAAACTCATCGCTCCAGTAGCCGCTCATGAGGGTCTTCGCTTCGCTATTCGCGAAGGTGGTTTGACTGTGGGTGCCGGAGCTATTACTAAGATTGTGAAATAATCTTAGTTTGGCGCTTTCGAGACTCATAAAGAATCGAAATGAGAAAACCCCGCCTGGGAAACCGGCGGGGTTTTTGGTGGTTGAATCAATTATTTTTCCAGAGAAGTTTGACCATTTGTTTGAAGTTGAATCAACATTGGAGTGGTATCAAGGATTTTGGGTTGGGGATAAAGCTTAACGCTAACCATCATGCCTTTTTTGACTGCCGGTTCAAAATATTGATCAAAGACAAAATTTCCGAGCGAATAATAAATTTCCCTACCCTGATAAATTTCGTGATTTTGAATTACATGCGGATGAGATCCGATCACTAAGTCAGCTCCAGCATCAATAAATCTGTGAGCTAATTTAACTGTGGCTGGCAAAGCCACTGGTTCATATTCTCTGTCCCAGTGAGCCAAAACTATCACCCAGTCAGCCTGAAGTTTTAGGGTCGAAATTTCTGTTTCAATCACTGTTTCTGGTTGACCAGTTGAAAACTGGTTATAACTGATAAAAGCGATTTTTTGTTGATTTAATTCAATAATTTGTGCCAAAGGCAAACTCTTAAAATCCTGAGTCGGACCAATTTGACCAAAATATTGAACTTGAGCAGTTTTTAAAAATTCTAGGGTTTGATCTAAACCAGCTTGACCAAAATTCAGAATGTGGTTATTGCCCAAATCAACCAACGAAATTTGGTGTTGCTTTAGAGTTTCAGCCAAACTTGGATCAAAAGTAAAAATGTAGTTGGCTGGTGAACCAATGGCGCTGCCAACACTTTTAGATGGAAAATTTGTAATTGGTCCCTCGAGATTAGCGACTACTAATTGCTGGTTTTTTAAAATTGTGGCGATGGGAGCAAAAATAAAATCATTACCAGATTTTTGAGCTGCGATTCTGATATTTCGGTCAAACATTAGATCACCCACAAAAAGTAACGTCACTGGGTTTGGGGTTGGAGTTGGGGTTGGGGTTG
>DOZC01000027.1:27981-32808 GCA_003518205.1 Minisyncoccota bacterium
GTTGGAGTTGGGGTTGGGGTTGAAGGAGTCACTCTCGACGTGGGATCAGGGAGTAAATCGGGATAGATTAGTTTTGAGTTAGGCTGCTGCCAACCTTCTTTCCAGGTTTGCAAAGGAATTTTTAAACTCAAACCAAATAAAAACAGCCCCAAAACCATTACTCCAATTCCCAACCAAACTTTATCAATCTGAATCATGTTAATGACAGTATATCCCAATCCATGAGCTGGTTGTTTTCATTATTCCAGCCCTGTATAATTCACATTTGTCGTTATCGAACTTGTCTTGAGGAAAGTGAATTGAAATCTAATTCATAAAATTAGGTTGCAACCGAGAAATCCTCTATACAAACCCCGAGATAATAGGTATAATCGCGCTCTGTGATTTTGAGAGATTACAGTCCAGCTCGGAAAAAGTACTAAGCAGCTCTCTTAACAAGCAATGGCGAATAAAATTAGTCCAGCAACCAATAGTTATAAGATTCGGGTCAGACTGAAATCTTACGATCATCGAGTCATCGATGAGGCGGCTCGCAAAATTTTGCAGACTGCCTTGAGTACTGGAGCTAAAGTGGTTGGGCCCGTACCCTTGCCAACTGACATTCGAGCTTTCACCGTGTTGACTTCACCACACGCTGATAAGAATGCTCAGGAGCATTACGAAATGCGGACTCACAAACGGTTGATTGACATTGTCAATCCAACTAATAAAACGATTGATTCGCTAATGCACTTAGAATTACCTGCTGGTGTGGATATTCAGATTAAGATGTAATTGACCTTTTCACTCGAGGTTCGAGTGGCTCGAATATGTTAAATACGATTTTTGCTACCAAACTCGGCATGACCCAAGCCTGGTCAAAGACCGGCAAGCGATTGGCCGTGACTAAATGTCGGGTGGCTGATAATATGATCGTGGGAGAACAAAAAATCTCAGCCACACAAAAAACTCCCCAAGGCAATGCCCTCATGGATTGTCGAATTATTGAAGTTGGCTATGGCAAGAAAAAACTCAAAAATGTCCCCAAACCACTCCGATCTCGCTTAGAAAAGAGTGGTTTTTCAGTTGGAGTCCAAAAAGTTCAAGGAATTCAACGTTTTGCTGAAACTCCAGAATCAGTCGAGACTTTTAAAGTCGGTGGAATGGTTAAAACTAGTGATGTTTTAAAAGTTGGCGACGTGGTTGAGGTTCAAGGTAAAACTATTGGTCATGGTTTTACTGGTGTGGTTAAACGCTATGGTTTTGCCGGTGGTCCAGCTACTCATGGTCAATCTGACCGCGAGCGAGCCGTAGGTTCTATCGGAAATCGCACCACTCCTGGCCGAGTTTTCAAAAACAAACGCATGCATGGTCACTCAGGTGATGAAACCAAAACCGTTACAGGTTTGGTGGTACTTTACGTTGATCCGGTTGGGCAAGAAGTTTGGTTGAGTGGTCCGGTTCCGGGAGCAACTTCAGGATTACTGAGAATTCGCAAAACCGGCAGTCAAAAAGTCGTGGAACTTGATCTGAATTTACTTGGACTTCAATCATGAAATTACACTCAATAACTGCTACCGGCGAAAAAACTACTTTGACTGCTCAAGATGCTGTTTTTGCAGCTCCAGCCAACTCAACTCTTTTAGCTCAAGCCGTGAGAGTGTTTTTGGCCAACGGCCGTCAAGCTACGGCTAAGGTGAAAACCAGAGCTGAAGTGGCTAGAACTCGCAAAAAATGGTACAAACAAAAAGGTACCGGTAATGCTCGACACGGAGCCAGAACTCCTAGTCTTTTTGTGGGTGGTGGAGTGGCTCATGGCCCCAACGGAACTCAAAATTGGAGTTTAACTTTATCACGAAGTTTGAAATTAAAGGCCTTAAGTCAAGCTTTAACCCTTCAGGCTCAAAATATAGTGGTCTGTGACAGCATTGAAAAGCTGGATGGCAAAACCGCCACTGCAGTTAAGGTTTTGAAAAAAATAGTGCCTGATGGCGGGAAAATTTTGGTGGTGATGGCTGAAAGTAATGAGCGACTGTTGCGTGGATTACAAAATTTAGCTAATGTTTGGCCGGTAAGTGCTACCAGAGTTAATGTGCTTCAGGTGGCTGGAGCCACCAAAATTGTCATGACTAGTCACTCAGTTAAAAAACTGGAGGCCAGAATTTTAGGAGAAGCCGCAGTTTAAATCAATTTACCTCAAACCCAATATGAAACCTTATATTATCCGCCGCCCCATCATTACTGAAAAAACATTACAACTGGCCAATCTCCAGAATGTTTATGTTTTCGAAGTCGAACGGTTGGCGAACAAAAAAGAAGTTAAAGAAGCCGTGGAAGATATTTTTCAAGTTCATGTGTCTACGGTTAATACCGTGATGCATCACTCTGGTAAAAAATCAACCGGTCGCAAACGTTTGAAAGTTGTGACTGCTAAAACTAAAAAAGTTATGGTAAAGCTTAAAGCTGGCGAAAAAATTGCCCTTTTTGATGTTACAGGAGGTCAAACCAAAGCCTAAACTAATCGAAAGTTATTATCATGTTGCGTACCGCCACCCCCACTACCACCGGCCGTCGTCACCTAGTGACAACTGATCGCTCTGAACTCAAGAAATCTGGTCCGGAAAAATCGCTATTGTTACCTGGTTATGTCAAACGCCAGGGACGGGGTTTTAAAGGTCACATCACCATGCGCCATCGGGGCGGAGGTATGAAGAAAAAAATTCGAATAATTGATTGGAAGCGAAATAAAACTGATGTGGTGGGTGTGGTTAAAAGCATCGAATATGATCCTTTGCGTTCAGCTAATTTGGCTTTAGTTTTCTATACTGATGGTGACAAGAGCTACATTTTAGCCCCTGAAGGTTTAAAAGTTGGTGGTACGGTGGTTTCTAGTGTCAAAGCTGAGCCATTGCCTGGAAATGCCATGGAACTTAAAAATATTCCCATTGGAGTCCCGATTCACAATTTGGAAATTCGCAAAGGCAAAGGAGCTCAATTGGTGCGGGGAGCGGGAAATGCAGCCTTGATTCAGGCTAAAGATGAAAAATTCGTGACAATTTTATTGCCTTCCAAGGAACAAAGATTGATAAATGCGGATTGTTTCGCTACAATCGGCCAAGTTGGCAACCAGGATTGGAAAAATCGCAAGTTAGGTAAAGCGGGCAGATCTCGGTGGATGGGTATCAGACCCACTGTTCGAGGTAGTGCCATGCATCCCAATAACCACCCGCATGGTGGTGGTGAGGGTCGCAGTGGCGTTGGTCTGAAATATCAGAAAACTCCGTGGGGTAAGATTGCAGCTCCAGGAAAGAAGACCAGAGATGTTCATAAATCCAAAAAACTGATTGTCAAAGACAGAAGGGTTAAGTAAGGTATGTCAAGATCGAGTAAAAAAGGACCATTCGTCGACCCAAAACTGCTAAAGAAAGTTTTAAAGCAGAAACAGGTCGGTGGTAAAGGCACCATTAAAACTTGGAGCCGCGCTTGCGTGGTTACTCCAGATTTTGTGGGTCAAACTTTTATGGTGCATCAAGGTAAAAAATTTATTGAAGTTTTTGTGACCGAAGCTATGGTGGGTCATCGATTGGGCGAATTTTCTCCTACTCGCACCTTCCACGGTCACGGTAAAGTTATTAAACGGACCATGACTAAGACCTAATGAGAGTAATCACATCATGTTAATCACCGCCGAACAAAAAAATTCCAGACAATCCGATCGCAAAGTTCGACTAGTGGCCAACAGTGTTAAAAAACTGTCGGTGCCAGCAGCTTTAAAACAGCTGGCAGTGATGGAGAAAAAAGCCAGCACTGTGGTTATGAAAGTGCTGAGTCAAGCCATCGCTAATGCAGTGCACAATCACGGTTTAACTTTAAATGATTTGACGATTCAAAGCATTTTGGTTAATAGTGGCACTCACTACAAAAGATTTCGAGCTGTAAGTCGAGGTCGAGCTCATTCGATTCTTAAACGCACCTGTCACGTTAAGGTAACTTTAACCTCAGCTCCACCAGCTTTAACCAAAGTGGCTCCAAAAGCTGTAGCTGCTCCAAAAGTTAGTGCTGCTCCAAAACCTAAATTAGCTTTAAAAACTCAGCCAACTCAATCTCCGGCTTCAGCAGTCAAAAAATCCAACAGTACCAAGCGAACTACAAAAAAAGCAACTTCAGTTGCAGCCAAGAAAGAAAGTAACCAGGCATAAATATGGGACAAAAAGTCAATCCTACCGGTTTTCGTTTGGGCAATCTCTTCACTTGGAAGTCGCGTTGGTTTGCTACTAGGGCAACTTACGCTGATAAAGCTTTGGAAGATTTTCGATTGCGCCAATATTTAAATACCAAATTGGCTAACGCTGGCTTGGTAGAAGTTGATATTGAACGTTCAATCTCCAAACTTCGCATCATCATGACTGTAGGTCGCCCGGGAGTAGTGATTGGTAAGGGAGGCGCCAATTTAGAGCAATTGAAAAAAGAAGTTGAAAAATTGGTAAATGCTCACAAAGTTCAAAAAGAATTAGTCAAAGTTGATTTAAAAGTTGAGGAAGTTAAAGAACCCAACTTAAGTTCCAAGCTCGTGGCTGAACGAATTGTCGGTCAGCTAGTAGGTCGATATCCCCACCGCCGAGCTGTGACTCAGGCCTTGGATAAAGTCATGATGGCAGGAGCTAAAGGGATTAAAATTCAACTTTCAGGTCGGGTAGGAGGAGCTGAAATTGGCCGGAGCGAAAAATATTTTCGCGGCAGTGTGCCCACTCAGACTCTGAGAGCTAATATTGATTATTTTGAAACTCCCGCCAAAACCCGATCGGGTTATGTGGGAATTAAAGTTTGGATTTATAAAGGAGAAGTTTT
>DOZC01000027.1:32943-33171 GCA_003518205.1 Minisyncoccota bacterium
GTTTGGATTTATAAAGGAGAGGTCGTCTAAAACTTCAGCCTTGCTGAAATCATTAGTCACTCTATTCATATGCTACAACCCCGAAAATCAAAATACCGCAAAGCCTTTCGAGGCAAAAATCGAGGCAAAGCTACTCGAGGTACTGAGTTGGCTTTTGGTGAATTTGGCTTGCGAGCTACCACTGGCGGCCATATTGCTGCCAAACAAATCGAAGCCGCTAGAAAAAAA
>DOZC01000027.1:33263-33695 GCA_003518205.1 Minisyncoccota bacterium
AAAAAAATCACTTTTGTGACCAAACGTCTGGGCAAATATTGGGTGAAGATTTTTCCTCACAAACCTATCACTTTAAAACCGGTGGGTGTCAAAATGGGTTCTGGCAAAGGTGCAATTGATCATTATGAAGCGGTGGTAAAACCAGGCATGATTATGTTTGAAATTGCTGGGGTGACTGAAGAAATGGCCAAAACTGCTTTTAGCAAAGCCGGTCACAAACTTTCAGTAAAAACCACTTTTGTTAAGAAAGCCTAACCAAATCAAGAAATTAACCATGAAACGCACTAAAATCACCGAACTACATTCCAAAACTGTGGCCGAGCTACAAACTCAGTTACAACAACTGCTTAAGTCTTTGACTCAGGCTCGTTTGGAAAAAGGCGCAGGCAGATTGAAAAATACAGCTTCAGTCGTTCATTTGGCTGATGATAT
>DOZC01000023.1:0-6634 GCA_003518205.1 Minisyncoccota bacterium
ACAAAACTATTGACACACTCGTTTTGACAGGTATTGAAGAGTAGTAAAAATATTAAGTTTTATTAACTTTTTATTACTAGGCGTTGTTCTGTATGTAACTAACACGTAATACTGATTCAAAACCAGCATTTCTACAGCTTTTTTGCCATTCATTTAACTTCATCAAAAAAATCAATGATTTTATTTCTGATATTTTATTTAGTGTTTTGGATCTTTGTAGAACAATCCAGAGACAAAGTTTTTTTGGTTTTACCTCAACCCCATTCAATGTTGGCTGGCTTGTAGTGCCGGTTTGAAATATTTTTAACGTATTGAGTGATTGATCAATTACATAACCAAGCTTTTGGGGAGTGCCAATTTTTACAAAAACTAACTCATTTTTAGTGGGATCGTATAAATCTCCAATTTCCACTGTCATGCCTTGAACTTGAATATTTTGTCTATCTAGTACCGTGTATTGCTCAAGTGAGCGCTGATGATTGAAGTATGCTTCCTTATATAGCATCCTAAAAACAGAATGTCAGATTCGGTAGTCAAAAGTTCGTTGGGTAATACTGTCTAAAAAGGCTTGTTTAATAACTTCAAAAACTTGGTTGCTTCTGTTAGCAATTTTTTTCTTAGCATATTGCCAAACATGTTCAATGGGGTTGTGGTCTGGAGCGTAGGGAGGAAAAGCAATCAAATGCAGTCGTTCCAGTGACTGACCTTTTTTGAGTTTTTCTCTAATTAATTTGCCTTTGTGGCAAGTAGCATTGTCCCAAATCACACAGACCTGTTGGTCAGGATATTTGGCTAATAATTGTTCCAGGGCTGAGATGATGCAAACTTGTTTACCTCGTTCAATTTCAAAGACCTGACAGGCACCAGTTTTTTGATCCAGGAAGCCTAAATAGTTTTGGTGTTCTTTACTGCGCTGGGTCTGAATAATGGTGCGTTTTCCTTTGACTAACCAAGCTTTTCTAATTTCTGATTCTAGCTGAACTCTGGTTTCATCACTGGTGAAAACCAGACAATTAGGATCTTGGAGGAAAGGAATTATTTCTGTTTTGACTTCAGCGATACGTTTAATGATTTGCTCTTCATTTCTTCTAGGACTCAACTTGTCTGGATATTTAAAACTGAGTCCAGAAAACTTGAGTAAGAAGTGGTAACTTTGGTCACATTCATACACTACTCCGAAGGTAGTGCTAACGTACTCTTTAAGTTTTGGGACATCCCAGAATTCTTTAGGAATACCAAACTGATCTGGTGGTTGACCAATAACCTGTTTAATCTCTGCTTTTTGTTCCCGAGTCAGTTTGCTGGCATGCTCGTTGTCCACCATGCCAGAAAATAGACTAGCTATTCTTTGGACGGAGAAATCTTTGATCCAGCGGGCAATAGTTCTGACGGTTCGAAATAAAATCTCTCCAATTTCCTCAAGTTTCATTCCTCGATCTCGGAGCATGATCGTCTGAGCTTTGAGACGAATTAAAGCAATGGGCGACTGCTGAAAATGATCCCGCAGTAGGAGCTTTTCATCTGAGCTAAGAACAAAAACTATCACTCATCCAGTCTACCAGAATCTGACATTCTGTTTTTAGGATGCTATATGAGATGAGATTGCCAGCCGTTGTTTGTTGTTGAGACCAAATATCTAATTCAGCTTGGGTGAAGTTTTTCTCTGGTTGTGACTCAAAGGTAATTTTCTCATCAACCTGAGTTTTTAAAAATTCGATATAGTTTTGGTTGAACTCATGCCAGATACCATCCATCAGGAAGTAATTATCTTCTTCATCTACATAGTCAAGAAAGTATTTTAGGGGTTTGGTAAAACCAGACTCACTATCGTTTGAAGCTCTAACCTTTATTTTCTCTAAATCAGAATTTAAATCAATATTATTTTCACTTACGAAATCTTTTAAGTCTTTAATTGTTAGCTCTTTAGTTACTTTTTTTAATCCAACTCCTCGAATATAAATTTTAAACGTGTTTTTATCTACAAAGATAAAGTCAATTCCAGACAAAGCAGTTTCTTGTACCTGTATTGACGTACTCGAGTCCTCACTTAAGGCAAGAATTAACTTTTCATCCAATTGTTTAATGAGGCTTTTATCAGTAATAACAACTGATCTTGGTATTTTTATTTTTGCCGGTTCAAGTAAAACAGTTTCAATGGAAACTATCAGGCTTGGAAGTTGAATCGGAGGTATCTCAACATGAAATTGAGCAGAATTACCGAAGCTGACTGTTTCACCCCATTTGGCTTTTTCAATCGATTTAGCCTTAATGTAATGTATAGATTCTCCACTATCAAACTCTATATCTGAGTTGTTTTGATAAGACGTAATTGTTTTATTTTTCTGACCACCATAAAGCTTCGAGTTTTTCAGCTTAAGATTATTTTCATCTGCAATTCTCTCCGCCAGATTTATTCCAAAATCATTATCACAAAAATCTTTAAGGTAAAAGTGACTTTTTCCTAGACTTACTGCATAGCATAATTTTTGGTTGGAAATGATTAGCACTCCAAAATAGGAAGTATTTTTGTATCTTCCGCTTTCATTAATGAAGTCAGAATACTGATCCATCCACCATATATCTACAGGAGAAGGTGACTCTGAAAGGTAAAAAACTAAAGTCCAATCGTTTGCAGTAATGGTATTTTGAGGAGTTAATCCAGATGATACTAGCTTAGCAACCAAATCACCTTCATTGTCTTTGCCGATTCTATATAGATTATATTTATTTGTTGGCATGTGGGTTGGTGAGATTGGTAATAAAGCGATTATATCCCTCTTTTTACCATTTAAAATTGTTTTACTAAACATATGGCTTACTTCGGGGTATGCTATGTCTATTAAATAAGCAAAGCAAAAATGATTGAAAGTAACGACAATCAATTGCGAGTGGCAATCTATTTACGTGTCTCCACAGATGATCAGGTGGAAAAATTTGGCATCCCCATGCAAAAAGAGTCGATATTGGCTCTGATCAAGTCTAAGGGAAAGTTTGGCGATGATCGAGAGAAGATGGTGCTGGCAGGAGAGCAATATATTTACGTTGATGAAGGCATAAGCGGCACTCTACCCATTGAAGAACGCCCACAATTTGCAAGATTAGTAGAAGACATTGTGAGCGCCCCAGAGGGCAAGATCCCTTTTGACGCTGTAGCTGTTTATAAAATTGATCGTTTTGCTCGAAAATTAAGCATCTTGGTAAAGATAATTGATTTTTTTGAGCAGTATGAAATAAAAATGCTTTCTGCAAATGAAAGTATTGATACATCAACTGCATTTGGTCGAGCTGTGTTGGGGATTATCGGTGTTATTGCTGAGTTAGAGATTGAGACATTTAAACAAAGAAGTAGTGATGGTCGTATACAAGCAATAAAGCGTGGTGTGTTTATGGGTGAGTCACTGCCTTTTGGTTTTTCAAAGAACCCTGATAAAACACCATATATTCAACCAGAGGAGGCTAGCATAGTTAGAGACATTTTTAGAATGTTTAACCAAGAATTGAAAAGTGCTCAGCAAATAGCTGACACACTTCAAGAAATGCAGATTCCTTCGCCTTCAGAATCTGCTCTGCTCTATAAAAAGAAGCGTGGTGAGTCAAAGAAAAAGAATAAACAAACTTTTTGGCGTGATACGCAGATTAAGAAAATTTTGTCTGACGAAATTTATATTGGCAACTATCTTTATGGTAAGACTGTGAAAGGCGTAAGACAGTCAAAAGAGAACTGGAAACAATCAGACTATATATTCCCTAGCATCATCGAAAAAGCCGATTTTGCGATCGCTCAGAGACGTTTGGGCAGCTCGAGATCCATGAGCGTGAGTAGTCAAAGAAGCAAAGATGGAAAACATATTTATTTGCTTAGTGGACTTCTTCGATGTGAGCAGTGTGTGGAGCAGCACCGAACTAAGGCAATGCCCTATTGGATTGGGGAACGCAAAAAATATGATTCAAATGCCTATGCCTACTATTACAAGTGTGGACGTAGAAAAGTGAAGCAATTTTCAGATGTGTGCAATGTCGTTACCTTACCAGCTAATCAGATTGAAGAAATAGTCCTTTCTCAGGTAAGAGAGCTGTTGGAAAGTCCTGAGCCAGTCATTAATTATCAAAATAAACTAAAGTCACAAACCTTAGCTTTGGAAGATCTTGAAACGAAACGCAGCTATTACATTAATTTAATTAATTCAGTTCCTAACAGGATTGAAAGATTAAAAGAACAACATGAGTCTGGCATTACTACTCTAACTGAATTGCAGTCAAAAATTAAAGATCAACAAGCTGTCAAGGAAAAACTAGAAAAGCAGCTCGCAGATATCAACTTGAAGATTAATAAGACAATTTTATCAAGAAGTTATCTTGAAACATTTAAGTTTTTTCAAGCAAAGTATGCTGAGGCTCTTGGAAATATTGAGCAAAATCGTCAGTTTATACATGAGATGCTTACAACGCTACTTGAATCAGTGATAGTTAAGGCGCGTCCTGTTAGTCAAGACGATGCTATCTCTGGACGAAAAAAAGAAGACCAATACATTCCTTATAAGCTCGATCTTTATTTTAGGCTGCCAAAAGACATGCTGCAAGAGGCTTTTCTTAAGTTCGGGGTAAAAAATGCTAAGTTGTGAGTCAGGTGGGAATCGAACCCACGACATCCTCCTTAAGAGGGAGGCGCTCTAACCAGCTGAGCTACTGACCCAACGTCCGATATCCGATGTCAGATCTCTAACATCGGAAAAGTGCCCCTGAAGGGAATCGAACCCCTATCCACGGTTCCGAAGACCGGTACTTTATCCGTTAAGCTACAGGGGCTAGAGCGGATTAACCAAGCCAAAACAAATTAGCCATGGGTCAATAATTATACAACTCCACAAGGAGTTTTGCAGGGTGTATCTCGAGCGCATTTGCAGTTTTTAAATAAATGTGGATAATCCAGCCTATGATGAGACTTTCGTATTACCCTCTAATTAACAAAATGTGCTCAGCCATGAATCTAGGGGAGCTCTTTAGCTTTGCCAGAAAACATCAAGAATTATTTGTTAGACCCTACATTACCGTCGCTCGCCAGCCTGGTAGTGGTGGCAGAATTATTGCCGAAAAAGTTGCCGCCAAATTAAAATATGAGTTTATTCACAAAGAAATTATTGAGGACATTGCAGCTTCTACCAAAAAGCGCACGGCTGTTATTAAGGCCATTGAAGAACGAGGCAGATCGAAAATTGACGACATCATTCACAGTTTATTTAATGAAGAATATGTGGATGATTACACTTATATCAAAGAACTGTCCATGGTGCAGTTGGCATATATGCAAAAGGGTCACATCGTAATTTTGGGGCGAGCTGGAAACTTTATTAGTCCTCCTTGTCGAGGTTTGCATGTTGATATTGTGGCTCCATTTAAGCATCGAGTTGAAAATACTATTAAATTTGAAAAATTAGATGCGTCGGCAGCCAAGGAACGAGTGGCTCGAGTCACTCTTGAAAGAGAAAAATTTACTCAGCAATACTTCAAAAAGGACGTTTGGAATCCAGACTATTATGATTTAACCATTAACACTCAGTGCCTGAATAATGACCAAGCAGCTAATATGATAGTTGAAGCCTTTTATCAAAAATTCCCAGCCAAAGAACGTTACTCGGCCTTGTTCCAAAAATAATCAAAATAACTGACTGAGCCTGCCTGAAGCATGCTAAAATAAGGGCTGTTCTTTGACAGTTGAACTTTTTATTTGCCGAGGTGGCGAAATGGTAGACGCGCACGTTTCAGGTACGTGTGGAGCAATCCATGGAGGTTCAAGTCCTCTCCCCGGCACAGTATCCGACATCAGATGTCAGATATCGGATATCTGAAATATTTGCCCAGGTGGTAGTGAAGAAATCCATGGAGGTTCAAGTCCTTTTTTCTTGTTTAGCGGCAATCGTATAAATTTCTATCTGCGGTGAAGTAGACTTTTGTTGTAATTTATTGAAGACTTCAACATACGTTGAGAATTTTTCACATTATGATGCTAAACGACCAGCATCAATTTCAACTAGCAAAGGAGCTAACATCAAATTAGTTCCTAGTTCCTAGTATATTAGGAACTTTTATGATATTCTTCGTATATGAAGACAAATCAAAAAATAATTGATTATCTTAAAGAATATCGACAAACTAATGCTCAAGAATTGGCAGATTATTTGGGAATTACAGATCGTGGCGTGCGTAAACAATTGTTAGTTATGCTCAGAAATGGGATTCTGACAAAGAAAGGCCGTCCGCCAGTTGTTTACTACCAATTAAACACAGATTCGGTTATAGCATCCGGGGACACTCTGCCGACAAGCAGCGTTAGGGTAATTAATCAAAACTTTTTGTTTATTACCCCAACTGGCGAAAAATTAGAAGGAATTAGCGGTTTTGAAGCATGGTGTCAAAAACACAATTTATCATTGGTTAAAACTTCGCATGAATACGTTGCGATGCTTAAAAAATTTTCGCAGTACAAAAAACAAGGTTTTATAAATGGCCTAGCCAAACTCAAACGTACGTATGATCAGGTATATTTGGACAATTTGTATTACTTAGATTTTTACAGTATTGATCGATTTGGCAAAACAAAGCTTGGGCAACTGTTGCTATACGCCAAACAAAGTCA
>DOZC01000023.1:6866-15956 GCA_003518205.1 Minisyncoccota bacterium
GTTGGTTTTATTCCTCCTACCGTTAAAAGACAAACACAGTTTATGTCAGTGCTCAAAAAAAGACTTAAACTTAAACTGAGATTTATTGAAATTCAAAAAATAAAATCTGATGTCGCCGTACCTCAGAAAAGTCTGAGTAAGTTGGCTGATCGTATCGAGAATGCCCGTCATTCGCTTGTAGTAAAAGATAATAGCAAACATGATAATATTCTTTTAATTGACGACGCGGTAGGCTCTGGAGCGACGCTCAATGAAACGGCTAAACAAATTAGAGAAATGGGGATTTGTCAAGGTAAAATTATTGGTTTGGCGATCACAGGAAGCTATAAAGGTTTTGATGTCATTAGTGAGGTGTAAGCTTCAACAGTCTGGTAAAATATGTGAGATAGTCAAACAATATCTGACATTCAGATGTTAAATATCTGAAATATTTGCCCAGGTGGCGAAATGGTAGACGCGCTACCTTGAGGTGGTAGTGGAGAAATCTGTGGAGGTTCAAGTCCTCTCCTGGGCACCATATCTGATATCCGAAATCGGATGTTGGATATCTGAAAGGGCAATTAGCTCAGTTGGTTAGAGCGCTGCGTTTACATCGCAGATGTCGGGGGTTCAAATCCCTCATTGCCCACCTAAATATCTGGTAGAATAATGAAGTTCTTTGACAGTTTTTAAGCGAAAGTGTTCTAAAATCCAAGCCAAGCTAGCCAAGTTGGTCAAGGCGCATGTCTGAAAAACATGACATTCAGGTTCGATTCCTGAGCTTGGCACTTTATTTTCCAGTTAAACTTTTTATCAGAGTGGCGATGAAGCCCAATAAAAACTTAAAAATATCGACTCCAATCAAAACCACTCGAGTAGCAATTTGCCCGAGCATTTGGCCAGTGATGCGATTGCGTTGGAGTTGGAATTCTGAGTAGCTTTGTGGCATAATCGGGTTTCGTTTAATAAGTTTAATAAGTTAAGACATTTGCGAGAATAGCTCAGCTGGCTAGAGCGCTTCCTTGCCAAGGAAGAGGTCGCGGGTTCGAATCCCGTTTCTCGCTCAAGTTAAATCACTAGAATTTGCTTTGACTTTGTGCCAAAGTGTAATTCCAGTTCTGATTACAATATAAATTGGTACAGCCAACAATCCTCCCATCATTCCTCCCAATCGGAATCCAATTAAAATCGAAATGATTGAAGCTAGAGGACTGATATGAGCGTTGTCTTGCATTACTTTAGGAACTAATAAATTGTTTTCCAGTTGTTGGACAATGATGTAGAGCACCAAAACCGCGGCTCCATGCCAGGGGCTGACTTGAAGAACTGCGATGGCAATTGCTGGTACAGCCGAAACAGTTGGTCCAATGCTGGGAAGAGCTTCGAGTAAACCAGCAAAAATTGCTAGTGGAACAGCATAAGGGATTCCCAATAGAGTTAGACCTACAAAAGACATAGCTCCAATTATCACCATTAAAATCAATTCACCTCTCACCCAGCCACCTAGTTGAGCCTCAATGGAATTTAAAAACTCCTTGGCCAATTGAATGTGAGCTTCTTTTTTAGTCAGCCAAACAATTTTTCGATGCAAACCTTCCCGTTCTAAAATTAAATAAAATGACAAAACCAAAAGAGTGAAAAAAGTAAATAAAGTTGAAACGGTTGAAGTTAGGGCAGAAAAAATGAAGTTAGCTGGTTGACCAAACTGATTAACTAAATTACCCAAATCGCCCACTGAGAGCTTAAGTTCGACTAAATGATTTTGAATAAAAGGGGCATCAATTAATTTCAAAAGTTGAATAAATTGAGTGACCAAGGGTGGAATAAGTAAGCCAGTGGCACCTACCACGGCGATGACAAAAAAAACGTAAACTACCAAGATGCTTAAAAGTCTGGGCAATTTAGTTTTTTGTTGCAACTTGTTGACTGAAGGATTGAGAGCCACCATCACCACAAAAGCCAAAAAAATTAAAACTAAAATTGATTTAATTTGATACAAAAAGAAAAGCCCTAAAACAAAAGCCGCAATTTGAAATAAAATTATTGGATTAATCGTGGTTTTAAACTCAGTTTTGGGTTTGGCAAACTCAAGCATAATCTCAGTATAAAGGCAAAAGTCAGGTTTGTCATGAGAGGGGTAGTTTTGGGTGAGTTTGAGTTAGCCATTGTTTTGTTTGAGCTAAAACAGTCAACTGAGTTTCATGGTTAGCTTCAATCCAAGTTACTCCAGTGCGTTTTTTCCACCAAGTAAGTTGGCGTTTGGCATATTGGAGTTCGTGTTTAGTCCAAAGCTCAATCAATTCTGAGTCAGAAATTTTTTCAGCCAACTTAAGTCCAATTTCTTTCACACCCAAAGCCGAAGTTACCATGGGTTGAATTTTAGCCAACTCTAAATTCATGACTTCGGCTTCAGCTCCAAGTTTGAGTCTGAACTTTACTCTGGTTTGAATCAATTCAGGTAGTTCAGTAATTGATCGAGTTAAACCCAGAGTTGGGACCTTAACTTGATTTAAATTGGTCTGAGCTGGAGCAGTGGCTTGAGAGATTAGGGAGGTATTGGATGTGGCTAACTCCAGTTGTCGAACTAAACGTCGCGGGTTGGCACGATCCGACTGATTCAACCGCTCCCACTGCTGGGGAGCCAGTTTTTGAAGCCATGCCTGGAGTTCGATGATGGTGAGTGATTGGGCTTTAGTTCGAATTTCCTGATTGGGAATAAGGCTGATTTGCCAATCTTTTTGCCAAATTAATTGGTGATAAAGACCAGAGCCACCGACTAAAATTACAGCCATTTTTTTGGTTTGAGCTCGTTTCAGTAAAACTTGAACGAATTGTTGAAACTCCGCTACCGACCAATCTTGAGTGGGCGCCAAACCAGCCACCCCCCAAATTTCCAAGAATTTTTTTCCAACTGGCAACCAAAAATAATGCTGCAGTATTTGAGCTACACTGGGATTTTGATGCGTTAGAGTTGAGGTTTGGGGCTGAAATTCACTGGGAATATCAGCTCCACTGACGATTTCTAAACCTCGATAAACCTGGCGAGAATCTGCTGAGATGAGCATGATGCCCTCAACTAACTCCACTTGGTTTGATCCCGGTGAATCTGGCTGAGTTAACCACCATTTTGCCAAATCCAGAGCTAATTGGGTTTTTCCAGTAGCAGTGGTGCCAACTAAAGCAAATCCGGGAATAAACTGTGGCATAATATGCTTACATTATAAACTCATAATCTGGAGACAATATAATATGCCTCGAATCATTATCAAAACTGCCCAAGCTCCATACAAAATTAAAACTGTTGATGGCGAAGTAGCTATTTGTGAGTGTGGTTTAAGCAAAAATCAGCCTTTTTGTGATGGATCTCATCTGAAAACTCTAGATGAAAAAAAGGATGAACTTTATCAATACGATGACAAAGGTCAGTGCTTGTCAGTTGAAACAGACGAAGGTGACGATGATTGTGAGTGTTGCTGCGGTGGCAAATGTGAGGCTAAAAATTCTTAAAAAGGCAACTCATCAGAAATATTGGCTGAAGTTTCAGAAACCGCCGACTTTGAGTTAGTTTTCGAAGTGGTAGTTTCAAACTCAGCTTTGACTGTTTTAATTTCATTTTCCAATTCTCCCAAGCGAGTCTTGAGAAATTGAGCTAGTTCTAAACCTCGTTTAAATTTGGGTAAACTTTGTTCCAGATCAATTTCATCATGTTCAAATTGAGCCACAATTTTTTCAAGCTCATTAAAAGCCGTGTTCAAAGTGGGTTGAGTGGTTTTAGGATTTGTCATCAGAGCCTTTCTGTTTAATGTTGTTATTGAGTTACTGATGTTAGAGTGCCTTGGGCTAAAGTCGTGGTGATAAAAGTTTTTGAGGGAACCTGATTAGCTTGTTTTAAAATTTTTCCATCACCAGTGCGAGTAATACTAAACCCGCGAGCTAAAATACGATGATAATCTAAATTTCCCAACAGCCGGTTTAACTCGTGTAATTTTTGATGATTTTGGTGCCAAACCAAATTAATCGAACGTAATAATTGAGATTGGTAAAGTTCTTGTTGTTGGATTAAATGCCCAAAGCGTTGATCAACTTTAGTCAATTGATGATGAAGTTTTTCGGTGAGCGTCAACTGTCTTTGTTGATGCAAATTCAAAACCCCACTCAAACGCTCGGCGTAGTGATTAACTAGTCGCTGTTGATCATGTAGTTCAGCCGCAAGATTTGATTCCAGAATTGATTGCCAATGCTGCAGCTGAGTTAAGAGTTGGTTGCGACTGGGGACCAACAATTCTGCCGCATTTGAGGGAGTTGAGGCGCGAAGATCAGCTACTAAATCTGTGAGTGCGATATCAGCTTCGTGACCAATAGCACTAACTACTGGAATTTTACTGCTAAAAACAGCTCGAGCTACAGCTTCATCATTAAAACTCAACAAATCTTCCAACGATCCCCCGCCTCTGGTTAAAACTAGAACTTCCGGTGCCGGAAGTTGATGATTGAAATATTCAAAAGCTTTTATCAAACTAGCCACAGAATCCTTGCCTTGAACTGAAACGGGATAAAAGCTAATTGTTAAACCACCCAGGCGTTCGCCCAGCACTTTGACAAAATCACTGTAGGCTTTGGAGTTGGTTGCGGTAATTAAACCGATATGTTGAGGTATCGGCGGGAGTGGTCGTTTCCGAGCTGGGTCGAATAAGCCTTCAGTCAGAAGTTTGGCTTTAAGTTTTTCATAGGCCAGTTTGAGAGCTCCCTCTCCGGCAGGGACAATTCTGTAAGCAGTCAAACTAAATCGACCGGTTTTTTGATACAAACCGGCAGTGCCGTAAACATGAACCCTCATGCCCTCCGCCAGACTATTAGCTGAAGTTATTTTGAACACTGGCGCAAAAACTGAAATACTGGCCTGATCATCTTTAAGAGTCAAAAATAACCACCGACCCTGACTGATTTGAAGTTGACTGATTTCGCCTTCTACCACTACTTCACCCAAAGCCGATAAATGATCGGCCACTAATTGGGTAAAAGCGCTAACTGGAATAATGGGAATATCAATCATAAAGCTCAAAACACCAGTCATCATAACACCGATCAAGATTGATTGTGAATTTGACAAACAAGATTCGACCCCATAAATTTGCCATTTTTTTGATATAGTACAGGTGTGGCGCGGTACCAGAGTGGTCTAATGGCGAGGTCTGCAAAACCTTCGATTCGCGGGTTCAAATCCCACCCGCGCCTCATAGAATAAATAATTCGCCGTAGGCGAAGTATTTATTCTATATAAAATTGGTGGGATGGCTCGTGCCCGATCAAGCGAACGCCTTTAAAAATATTAATCTGAGCCTGACGAGGGTAAATCCCACCCGCGCCTCAATTTCTGATATCTGACATCAGACATCAGATATCAGAAACTTATGTCTCCCAAAACCTACTACATTCATACTTTTGGTTGTCAATCGAACAAAAGCGATTCAGAAAGAATTGCCGGTGACTATCAAGCCAGGGGTTATCAATCGGCCAAAGACTGGCAAACTTGTGATGAGTTAGTGATTAATACCTGCGCTATTCGTAAAAGTGCTGAAGACAGAGCCAGAGCTTTTTTACACAAAGTTGCGACCACAGCTCGGGCGGCGGGGCGGCCAAAACCTAAAATTATTTTTACGGGCTGCATGTTACATCACGGCAAAAATAAAATTTTAGAGATTTTATCAATGGTTGACGAAGTCTTGCCGGTTAATGAAGTGGGTTTTAACAGCCCGGTGGTGCGCAAAGATAAAAAACACGCTTGGATTCCAATTTCGGCTGGCTGTAACTCATTTTGTACTTACTGTATTGTGCCCTACTCTAGAGGTCGAGAACAGTCACGGTCATTTGAGGAAATTTTGGCTGAGGTCAAAATTTTGGCAGAATCTGGCTATGAAGAAATCACTTTGTTAGGTCAAAATGTAAATTCCTGGGGTCTTGAAAAAGTCGGTATTAGTTTGCGGAAAATGTTAATGGAGCGGCCAGATTTAGAGCTCAATCACCTGCCCGATAATCAATCTCAATATTTAAAACCCAAAGGAACTCCTCCCTTTGTAAGATTGCTGAGAGCTGTATCAGCTTTTCCACAGATTAAATTAGTGCGGTTTATGAGCAGCAATCCTTGGGATTTCCATGATGAATTAATTGCAGAAATTGTGGCTAATAAAAAAATTGATCGTTACGTCCATTTACCGATTCAAAGTGGCAGTAATAGTGTCTTAAAACGCATGAACCGAGGATATACTCGCGAGCGCTACGCTGAGGTGGTGGCCAAACTTCGAGCTGGTGATCCTAATGTGGTGATTGGCACAGATATTATTGTGGGTTTTCCTGGCGAAACTGAAGCTGAGTTTCAAGAAACTTTAGAATTTGCTCAGAAAATGGATTGGAAAGTAGCATTTATTGCCATCTATTCTCCCCGCCCCGGCACCGCCAGTTGGCGATTGTTTTCTGATGATTTACCTCACACAGTTAAAAAACACCGCTGGGAAATTTTAGATCAACTGATTAATAAAAATAATCTCAAAGCTGGAAATAGACCAAAAGTAATTTGATTAAAATCTGGTTGATAGTCGAATAAACTTTTGTTGAGAAACATCAAACCAATATGATGGCCCTTCGACATTAGTTTCTGTTTCTTTGGTTTTAATTATCAACAAATAAGGAGCGGCCCAACCAGTGGTGTCATCGAGGCGAAAAGGAATTTTTGCTTGGAGATAAAGATTGGTGAGATTGACAAAACTCCCGGTTGTCTCAAGAGTGTTGGGAATAACTCCAGAACTATCAGATGCTGGATTGTCGGCTTTGATAGCCGGACTGGTTTTAAACTTTTCTCCTGAGGCTTTGAAAACTAAATACTCTTGAGAATCTGGGCTTTTTTGAAGAATAAAAAAATACTTTTTGTCAGGAGACCAGGTGTTGAAGGGAATCTCAATGGTGGCTTCACTACTTAAGGTGGTGGAAAAAATTAGTTTTTCAGTGGAGTTGCCATCATTGGTAACCATCAGAGTGTATTCAGTTTGGCTAGATGATTTTTTTTGAGTTTTTAAAATCAAAGTGGCTTGGCCATCTGGTGAGGTTTGAGACAGAGTAGCAGCTTTAACAGTCGCAGCAGTAGTGGGGATGGGAGTTGGGACTGTAGTCGCAGTCAATTTAAGTACGGTGGTTTTTTGAGTTTTAACTGTAGCACTCAAATACGTCACCAATCCTGAAACTAAAAAAGCCATCAGCAAAAACAGCAAAACCAGTGGATTCTTATGACCTACTCTAGACATAGTGGTTTTAATCCCTCTTGAAATTGAATTTGGTTACATATCGAGATTGGGGTACCCGGGTCATCACTACTGGCATGTGTGGTTGATTTGAAGGAGGTTGGGCTAGCCCAGTCATAGATGAGTTTGGCATCAGTTTCTCGCAAGTTAACGCAGCCGTGACTCATTTCATGACCAAAATTATTATGCCAGTAAGCCCCATGCAAACCATAGCCCCGAGCTTTGGGAACCTGGTCATTATAGAAATACATTACATACGGAACATTGGGTAGATAGTAATAATCACTGCCGCTGCCGCCAGACATGGTTGTGGATCGGATTTTAACCCAAATCTTAAACTCTCCAACTGGAGTTCTACCCCACTTGCCAGTGGAAACCAAAGTTTCAAATATTTTTTGGTCTTTTTCAAAAGTGTAAAGTTTTTGCTTCGATAAATCGATATAAATATGTTTTTCTTGAGAATTACTTTTTTCTACTTCAGTGGATTTTCCTAAAACTACGGACTTTGATGTTTCCAGAGCTAAATTAATTGGTGGAACGGGAACAGTTTCGCCCAAAAATGTGGCTTGAGTGTCATACTCGACTACGGTTGATAAGTTGCCAACACAAGTAATGGAGTTAGCACAAAGATTTTTTTCGCTAGAATTGAGTTTACGAGTAATATAAACGAAAGAGGAAATAACTAACGTCAGTAACAGCACAGATACCAGGGCAGTCTTTTGCTTCATGTCTAATTAAGGATAGCATATAAAAACAGCCCGCAGAATCTGATAATTGTGAAAATGTAACCTAAATTGTCAAGCTATAGGAATAAAAGCAACAATCCAGCAGTGACTCCAAATATACCAATCAGCTTTTTTAGGGTTAATTCGTCTTTAAAAATGAAAGCAGACATCAGGGTTAAGAGAGAAATTGAGGCAGCATTTGTAGCATTTACAAAACCAACATTCGGAGCTAGATTAAACCCAACTTGCATGAAGTAATTAAAACTGGAACCAAAAATACCGATCAGTAATAGAGTACTGAGTTGATCTTTTGAAACCTTTTTCCAGGCTACTTTTTTATATATTATTTCTCCAAAAATAAGCACTGTTACAACTGTCATTGAAAGAATTAATCTGGTGAGAATTGGCACACCCATATTTAATAGATATTTAGAACTTAAAGCCAGAAAACCCCAGCAAAAAAATGCCCCGAGCGTATAAGGGAACCACAATTTATTAGCAGTAGTTTTGTTTTTATCTTTATCAATTGCAATTAAGGCTCCGAACAATACGATTAATACAATAGCGATCGTTGACTGCATTGTGAGTGGAGCAGAAAAAACAAATACTGAGGCTATGGCTGGAAGTACCACATAACTTTTTGAAATAATGAGACTATATCCAGGATTTGGGGCGTATTCGATGCCTTTTAAGGAAAATACATTTCCCAGATAACTAAAGAAAATGCCTGAAACTAAGATTAGTAAGTACTCGAATGGTTTAAGTGTAAAACTAGTTGGGGTTCTGACTGTTAATACCATATACACAAGTACAGGTATTAGATACATCGCAAGGTTATTAAGCTGTTGAGGTGTTTTGAGGGTATTGCTCTTTCGGACACAAAGATATAAAGCAACCGAGCTAACAAACATGAGTAAGCTGGCAATAATCCAATTCATATTCAAAAGTTGTGACCCCATCGGGACTAGGAATGTGCTTCGCACTTTCCGTCGGAACCCTGACTGAGCTCAGCTTTCATGCTGTGACCCCATCGGGAATCGAACCCGAGTTAGCGGGATGAAAACCCGCTGTCCTAACCACTAGACGATGGGGCC
>DOZC01000023.1:16145-16295 GCA_003518205.1 Minisyncoccota bacterium
CAATCAATTTGTTAATTGAGCCGATCTTTAATTCCAGGTGACATTTTGAAAATGTTCCAAGCCAATTTCAGACAGCGATATGATATCAAACCTTAGCCCTTTCGAGAAGTTCCAGGTGGCTAAGAGTTGAATTCCGGCTCGTTCTAGGGC
>DOZC01000057.1:0-756 GCA_003518205.1 Minisyncoccota bacterium
CGGCGTTTCCTTAAAGATCAACTCAAAGAAGGAAGAAAATTTATTATTGTGGCGGGGGGGGGGACCAATTCCCCCCCCCACCCCGGCGCCAGCGCAAAAAATATTTCCCCCCCCCCCCCCCCCCGCCGCCCCCGCCGCCCCCGCCGCTACCGCTGCCACCACCGATGTTGTGGCAGGAGATTTGACAACTGGAGCCTGATCAATCCAGCTGAATTGGGTCAAAGAGAATTTTTGTCTGAGTTGATCTTGATGAAGGCCAATTACCAACTCATTAGTTTCTGGTCGTTTGGCGATCACAAATAGTGGTGGGAGTTGGTGTTTGACGATTCCGGATTCAGGTTGATTTTGAAACTGATTTTGAAAAAATGCTTTGGAATCAATCTCAAAGCCGTGTCTTTGACCGATAGTATAAAACCACAGACCTTGGTGCTGGCCGATAACTCGACCGCTAGTATCAACAATATTTCCAGGATGAGTTCCGAGTTTTTCGAGCAAAAACTGATGGACGTTAATTTCGCCCACAAAACAAATGCCCACCGAATCAGGTTTGGTGGCCACTGGTAGTCGCCAGTCTATGGCTAATTGTCTCACCTCGGATTTAGTGAGCTGGCCGAGGGGAAACAAAATGCGATTTAATTGAGGCAGTTTTAATTGATGGAGAAAATAGGTTTGATCTTTGTGAGTGTCGATGGCGGCAAACAAACCCAAATTAGCTGTTTCAGTCCCAACCGGCAAAATCTGAGCATAGTGACCGGT
>DOZC01000057.1:941-18418 GCA_003518205.1 Minisyncoccota bacterium
GGATTGGGAGTGCGGCCAGCTTGATATTCGCTCAAAAAATAACTCATGACTTTATCGCGGTAAGCTAAGCGAAAATCTAAAGCTTGAAAAGGTAAGTTAAGCTGCAAAGCTACTTTGAGCGAGTCTTGACGATCGGTTTCAGCTCGACAACCAGGTTCATTCCAGCATTCAATAAAAACGGCCGTGACTTGATATCCAGCCTCAATCAATAACTTGGCTGAGACGGCTGAGTCAACTCCGCCGGAAAGACCGAGAGCAATTTTACGAAGTGGCAAGGAAGACATGTGGTTTTTAAAGTAGTAATTTATGAAACCAGTTGGGCAAATTGATTGGTTTGACCAATTTGAGCAATGGTGGCTAAATACTTGGCTGAGTTAGCAATAAATGCCGGAAAACGTAGCTGATCTGGATTTGAAAAGTCAGTCAAAACTTTTTTGGTGTCAATTACTTGATTGAGACTGATTCTACCAAGATAAAGATCTTTGACTTGATGGTCGGGACTCATCAGCCACTGCCAAACGCTGACCGCTCCTTCTAGATAGGTACAATCTCGAGTGAATCCTCCCGGAACCTCAGTTTCAACCAAACCTCGCTTATTACGAGTGGTGATCGCCCAGGCCAACTCAGGTGAAACTCCCAATTTGACCATTTCAGTAAAAGTGGCTCTAAAACCCAAAGATTGTGCTAAAAAACAACCAATATACGATAGAAAAGTTTTGCGCATTATCACTTCAGGTTGGTCAAGATAACTATGTAAACTAGCCAAGCCTTCTTCAGTGGATCTAAAATCGTAGTTTTCTTCTGGAGGTGACAAACTCAAAGTGGTGTGATTTAGCAATCGGAGTAAGTGGGTTTCGATCTCATGATGAATTTTGCCTTTTAATTGAATCAGAGTGAATTGAATTGGAGTTCGAATATAAAGCGTGCTGCGACTCAGTCTTAATTGAGATAAATAGTGATGACTGAAATCAACTTTTAAAATTGGAATTTTTAAACTGTCACAAGCCTCAGTCACGGCTTGAAAAACTTGGGTCTGCGTCGCTAGAGGAGAAATAGGGTTGAGTTGAGCGGCGAATGACTGTTGTGTCATTTTCAGAGCCTGATTAAAAAACTTAACTTTGGGCTGGCCATAAAACTGGATTAAATTTGGTTCAATGTTTTGACTGTAGCTGAAGCGTGGCTCGTAAGTATCACTTTCAAAAAATTTGGTTTTTTCTGCCAATAAATTGGTTGGAGTTAGTTGAGCCAGCTGAATCATAATTTGATAGCTTCTTTAATAGCAAAATCAATAATTTGACCGGCCAAATCATGAGTTCGACCCTGAACTGGGAAATGATGCATTCGCAAACCAGGTGATTTATTGATTTCAATAATGCCGGCTTTGGGTTGGTGAGCAATGGGATCGGTTAAGTTTTGACACATGACATCAATTCCAATTACGTTGAGATCGCAAGTTTGAGCAATGGTTTCGAAAAGGCGTTGGTTGACTGGACTGACTTGATCAGTTAAATCCCAAGCTTCACCGCCAGTAGATAAATTAGCGGTTTGTCGAAGAATCACAACTTGTTTTTCAGCCGGTCGGCTAGTTAAAACTAATTGTTGCTGAGCCAAGTTTTGAATTAGAATTTCGTCAATTTTAATCAGTGAGAGCTTGCCCCGATGTCCCTCATCTCGCCAGGGATGTTGGTTTTTGAGTTCAATTAATTCGGCAATCGTATGTTGACCATCGCCAGTTACTTGAGCCGGTTGGCGTAGGGCGGCGGCTGCAAACTTAAAGTTAATGCAAACAATTCGAAACTCAGTGCCCTGAAGCAATTCCTCAAAAATAACTGGATTGGTTTGATTTAAAAAGGCAGTTCGAGCGGCCGCAAAATCTGCCAAACCAACGATGACACCTACTCCATGAGCCCCTCTTTGAGGCTTCATCACCAGGGGAAAATGGAGCTTTTTCAGTTCCATTAGTTGATTTTCATCAGTTACCAGCACTGATTCAGCGGTGGGAGCTTGGGCGGTTTTTAAGAAAACCTTGGTTAAGGCTTTATTATCGGCAATGGTTTGGCCGATAGCGGACTGAAATGAAGTTCGCGAGCCGGCAGTGTACCAAGACTTGCCTTGATAGCTCATTTTAATCACTTGAGTTTCAGGAAAGGTTTCGCAGGTGATGCCTCGCTCGATAGCTGCCGCGTAAAGCAACTGAGAACTGGCATCAAGATAGTTAGGGATGGAAGTTGGCATATTTATTCGCTGCTGGAAACCAAAAAATTGGTTAGGTCTTGGCGGCCAATCTCCACTTTATGTTTACTACTGTTGAGCTTTTTGGAAACCAACATGGCGGTTTTAACTTTTTGATCTTTAAGTTTAAATTTAACTTCAACAACCGGAATTTTACCCTCACCCTGTTCGGTTTGGAACCAGAGCAAGTCATCCAAATCAATCAAGCCCAATTGGTTGGCCAGATTGCTGGCAATCATACTGCGAAAGCGACCAGTGTTAACCAGCGCCGTGGTTTGTTCAGTTTTACCCCCACCGTAAAGATCGATAGTTTCTCTGGCCGAAACAATTGTTAAACCATCTTTGGCTTTAATTTTGTCGGCAAATCTTTCGGCAAATAAAGCTTGACTAATTTTGACACCATGTTCGGCATCGCGAACATTGAGATCAGTAACTCGCTCCAAGCGGCGGCCTAAACCTGCATGATTGGCATTCTGAATTGATAAACCAGGGTTGGCATTCAACTCTACTACCATGGGACCCTTTTCTTCGTGAACAAATAAATCAACTCCAGCAAAAGCCAAATTAGCAGCCACAGCGGCCTCAACTGCGGTTTTAAGCAACGCCGACCAAAACGGAATTTTGATGCCATTAAGTTTGTGTTTGGTGCCCGGCAAAAACTGAATCAGAGTGTTTTTATGAGCCACGGCATGAGTGGTGATACCACTGGCCATATCAATCCCAACTCCAATAGCTCCTTGAGTTACATTGGCTCGACCTTCTGACTCGGCTGTGGGGAGTCGGAGCATGGCCATGACTGGAACTTGATTGAAAACAATGACTCGAATATCAGGAGTGCCTTTATAAGTGTATTTTTGGAGACAACTATGAATTGTGACTCGCTCTTCTACGATGACATTATGCTGAGAACCATAAGTACTATACTGGCCTTCCAAAATATCGAAGCAATGCAACTTCAAATCCTCCAAACTCCAAATTTTACCCAACATATCTTGCCAGCGTTTTCCATCAGCCAATTGAGATCGAAAAGCCACCACTCCCTTACCAGCATTGCCGTTAGTGGGCTTAATGACAAAATTTTTGGTTAATTTATTCCAGTCAAAATCGTTAACATCTTCATTAGTAGCCAAAATACCATAGATTTCGGCGGTAGGAATATTATGATTTTGGAGCAAAATTTTAGTGGCAAATTTTGAGGCACAGAAACTCCGCGCAGTTTTGGAGTTGAGCCCCGTGTACAGCCGATCCCGAGCGTTCATGCCCAGAATGTCAGTAAATTTGGTCATGACTTTTTCTCAGTGATTGATTGAAAGCGCCAATACTCCAAGAGGCGTAAGCCAGTGTAGCGGCCTAAACTCATATTAGTAATCGCGATCATGAGCAGAGTTAATTCTGGCCATAACAACACAAACTTTTGCACCGTTTCCCAGCCCATAAATAACGAGCAAGCGATGGCTAAAATTAAAGTTTCTAAAGTGAGTTGAATGGCTTCTTTTTGACTATTAAAAAGTTGGGTTTCCATAAAATTTTCTGACAGCAACATCATAATTAAAAGCGGAAAGATACTAATTGAAATTAAAAATTGCACGCTCAGGTAAGTGCTGACAATGAGCAATAATAAAATAAAGACCGACAAACCCCACAATAACATGGCTGTTCTTGGCAAATAAGGTAGTTTGAGTCGTTTGATAACTTTGAAAGTAATAATTGCCGCGATCAAGATAGCCAAAAAAGTTATGACACCAGTCAGCAAGCCAGTGGATACAAATGCCACCGCCAGGACAGCAGGGATGTAAATTCCAAACCCAGTTAGACCAATCACGTGTCTAGAAGCCGCAATGGCCGAAGCTACCAAAGGAAAGAGAATTAATAGCACAATTAAGTTGGCCGGCAAACCACGATCAATAGCTCCTCGAATCGCATGCTGAAGCGGATTGTGCCAGGTGAGAGTCTCAACGGGATGTTGGTCTAGATAAGCCGCCAACTTGCTTTTTTGTTTACCGGCGGTTTCAGTTAAATCTTGATCTTTTTTCTCTTGAATTTTCTGCTCAACTTTGGCTGAAGCCGAACTAGTTACACCAGCACTTTCAGAAGCCGCCAATTCTCCTGAATTAGTGGCTGTGCCACTCTCAGTCGCAACGTTGATTAAGGGACTAGTTTTGGTGATGGCAAGTATGGCAACGGGTTGAAAAACATTCAAAAGACTGATGCTGCAAAGCAGTAATGGGCTCAAAAGCCACCGAAAAATGGCAAAGCGGTGTGTCATAAGAGTTTATTATACCAAGTTGGCCTCTCAACTTCGAATTTGGGGTAGTTATTTGATAAAAATTCGCACAAAACTTTGGATCAGGCTGATCAACATCGATACTGTTAAAAGCGAGAAAAATCGGTTTAAAGTGACTTGAAACAAAACTAAATTGCCAATCTGAAACCCAGGGACTAGATAAGTGGCCAACCACAAAATTACCACATTAATGACCCAACTAAACAAACCTAAAGTAATCACATTGATGGGTAAAAATAAAAGTTTTAAAACCGGTCGCACCAGGGTTTCTAAGGCCGCTAAAACTATTCCTGCCAAGATTAAAGTTATCCACCCACCATAACTTACACTTGGGATTAGCCAAGCCAAAATAAAAATAGTCACAATCATGCTCAGAATAGTTTTCATCAATTAAGCATACCACGGGTTAAAGTGGTTGGGTGTCGAGTAAGGCTCTGAGAGTCAACCGATGATGTTGTTTTTGGGCAAAACGATGCGCTTCATCACGCAGTTGTTGAATTAATTTGAGAGCCGGATGACCAGTCGGTAGAGTCACCAGATGATAATTTTTGGCGGGATTTTTAGCAGTGGTGGCGATAGCCGTAATTGGCAACACCAATCGATCAGGATCTTTGGCAATCCCGATAACTTTGGCCGGCCAGTTCCAGACTGACAGTGCGGCTCGAACCTGGCCTTTGCCGCCATCGACCACGACTAAATCTGGACTACCCCACTCTGGGTGAGATTGACGCCGAACTAAAGCTTCCTTAAGCATTTGATAATCGTTAGGAGTATCAAGAGTTTTGATATTAAAAACTTTGTATTGACTAGAATCAGGTCGACCATCAGTCAATACCACTTGAGAAACAGTGGCTTGTTTGCCCTGAAGATTGCTCACATCATAACCTTCGATTCGCTGCAACGGATGACCATGAGGAACTCTGAGATAGTCAGCCAGGAGTTTCTGTAAAAAGATTAAGCCGGCTTCAGCTTCACTTTGATGAAAGTCTGGCAAAACTAACTCTGGACCTAAGCGGTATTGACCTGAGGTCACTGCCTTGATGGCTTCGATTTGATGTTGATGCAACTCAGCTAACTCAAATTCTTCTTGAGCGATGGCGGTTTTAAGTTGAGTTCTAAGATTAGTGACTACGGTTTTTTTCTGGCCTCGCAAAAATAAGCTTAGTTCTTTGATGGCGATTTGATAATCGGCCGCGGAAACTATTCCCAGACAAACTCCAGGACAGAGATCGAGGTGGTGATAGAAACAGGCCTTGGGATGGCGATTGGCTTTGGGTGGACCCTGATTGCACCAAGGAAAGATTCGGCGGGCTAACTTGAGAACTTCCTGAAGTTTATAGCTACTTGGAAATGGACCCAACACCGTTCCAACTTTTGAGCCATGACGAAGCTCGGCCTTCCTGACTTTTAAGAGTCGAGGGAATTCTTCGGCAGTGAT
The DNA here is from genome assembly GCA_003518205.1 of Minisyncoccota bacterium. Lineage (GTDB taxonomy): Bacteria > Patescibacteriota > Microgenomatia > UBA1400 > PJMF01 > UBA9650. Next base: position 6,896 of record DOZC01000057.1, read on the forward strand.
GAGTAGATACAGCGGCGATTTATCATCTTTAAGTAAAGTGTTAAAAGGAGGCTGATGAAGTCTAATTAATTCGGCTTCAATCAATAAGGCCTCCAACTCACTTTCCAGAATTTCGAATCGCAACTCAGCGGCCGTAGCCACCATTTTTTTGATTTTTGGACTGAGTCGAGGCAACTGGGTGTAGTTAGTTACCCGATGGCGGAGATTTCTAGCTTTTCCGACGTAAAGAATGCGACCGCTGGCGTCCCAAAAAGAATAGACTCCAGGCACCGATGGCAAGGACGATACCACTGCCGGCCAAGATTTGACTGGCGATGGAGAAGTTGAGGTATTTGAGTTGATTAGGGAGGACATAGAAAGGAGTGGCGGTAAAATTGGCCATGGCTTGAGCTTCGACTTCAAGTTTGAGATCGAGAGATTGCTGCTGAAACCAACTAGTGCTGTCAGTATTATATGCCGAGAGAATAGTGGTGAAAGTTTGAAAAGGTAAAAAGCGATCAGGTAAATTTGTTTCCAGCTGAAGAGCTAGCGGAGCGGCGGTTGTTAATTTGGGTTGATACCAGGCCGCACCGGTTTGATTGGAGATGGTCAGGCGATACCAACCCGGAATGGTGATGGGTCCCAGCTTTTGAGGTGCGAGGTTAAGATTAAATTGGGGAGAAATCTCGGGAAAGCTTTCAGCAAAACTCACCTCAATGGTTTTACTCGGATTGTCCCCCAATTTGTATGATCCAGCTGGATAGGGCAAAACGTCTGAAGTTCCATTAATGGCAAAAACCAAATGATTCAGATCTAGTTGGTGAAAATAATCGATCCCCCCAGTGGTGTCCCCCCAGGTTGGATCGATGGCGTGCCACTGATTGGTGGTAGTGTCAAAAAACTCAGGCCAAGCGTGAAGCACATCACTTTTAAGGAGTTCGGAAGTTAATCCCACCGGCCGTAATTTTTGGTTTTGAGTTTGAGCAAAACCCACCAACCGTCGGGCTGGAATATTTTTGGCTCGAGCTAAACTAATAAATAAATCAGTGTATTCTTGGCAAGTGGCTTGATCTGGTTGAGCCAAAGCAGCCAGAGCCCCCAATCGCTTCAGGTCTGGAGAAATCACAGGAATATAACTGAGAGCTTCAGTGGTAAATTGATAAATCTCGGTTGGACCGGCGAGCTTCTCCGCTGCTGCAGCAATTTTAGTATTGGCACTGGGCCAAAACTCTTGAGTTTTGGTATGACTGAGTAAGACTGGGGCGGGGGGAATCTTGGAGTTTGGATCAAGTGTGAGTTTAACTTTGACTTGAGCCGTAACCATCATGGCTCCATTAGCTGGCAAGACATAAGTGGCCAGCCAGTTGCCATCATCATCAACTTTCCATGACGCTGGTTCAGGGTCGATTAATTCGTAAAAAACCAATTGATTGGGTGTGTCTGGAGGAAAAGTGATTTGAGTTTGAATTGGTTGATCGCCAGGATTGTCTAAAGGAAAATTAAGCTGGAGCTTGTAAAACTGCTCGCTGCCATAAACGCTGCTGATTCCTTGACTGGCATTGGTTTCAAAAGTGGTCGTCGTCAAACCATCTTGGAGCGAATGCCGCGTCGGAACGGGCAGACTCCGACTAGGAGGCCCCAACCCCGGTGGAGTTTTAATCATCACAGTATATTGTCGAAAATCATCTGCTTGAGCCAAGGGCGGCACCGCGACCTCCATCACTTTCCCGCTAACTTGAGCAATATCAGGATTATGATAACTAACCACAAACTGAAGTTTTTTGGCCTCACCCACAATTTTTTCAGGAAAATCAAATGCAATGACAGTGTGATGATCGGCCACCGTGATTTGAGGAGTGAGAGTTTGGTTGCCGACCTTAACTAAAACTTGAGTTAAATTAACCGAACTAATGGTGAGGCTATATTTGTTGATAAAATAGGTGGGTTTGCGATTGGTGATGGCAAAGTTGTGTTCCACAAAAGTGTCGCCCTTGGGTGAAACAGTGTAGGTGGCGGCTAAATCAAACCAAAAATTATCATCAGCCATGACTTTGGTAGGAGTGAGAATTGCCCCCAAGCTAAGAATTCCCAGGCCAAACAAAAACCCTAGCACTTGATTTGACAATCGCTGTTTTGACAAACGCCACCATCTGCTGATTTTGAAAAACTTAAACTGCCGAAGCATGCTTTTGATTGTACCAGGATGCCAGCTCGGCTTTGAGATATGTTCCAGTAAAAGACTGCGCACTTTGAGTGATTTGTTCGGGAGTTCCCACCGCCACAACTTCACCGCCGTACTCTCCTCCTTCTGGGCCAATATCAATGATCCAATCGGCATTTTTGATCACATCCAAATTGTGTTCAATTACCACAACCGTGTTGTTCTGATCAACCAATTTATGAAGGACATTTAGAAGATTTTGGACATCAGCAAAATGCAACCCGGTGGTCGGTTCGTCCAACAAGTAAACCACATGATCGTTGGAGCGAAGACTGAGTTCTCGGGCTAATTTCACTCGTTGAGCTTCGCCGCCACTGAGGGTTGGAGCGGGCTGACCTAACTTTAAATAACCCAAACCCACATCCATCAAAGTTTGGAGTTTATGTTTGATGAGAGAATGGCTGCTGAAAAACTCCACGGCTTCATCGATAGTGAGCTCTAGAACTTCCGCAATGGTTTTATCTTTGTAGGTAACCTGCAAAGTTTCTTCGTTGTAGCGTTTGCCATGACAAACATCGCAAGTTACATAAACATCGGGCAAAAACTGCATTTCGATTTTAATTTGACCATCACCCTGACAAGCTTCGCAGCGACCACCTTTAACATTAAAACTAAATCTGCCTTGGTTATAACCTCTGATTTTAGCTTCACGAGTGTTGGTAAAAACCTTTCGAATGTAATCAAAAAGTTTGGTGTAAGTGGCGGGATTAGATCTGGGAGTTTTGCCGATGGGACTTTGATCGATCAGAGCCAGTCTTTTAACCACATCTGGCACCATAACCTGATCAACTTTCCCAGGTTGGGTTTCTTGGTCGTACCCCAAGTGTTTTAGCAGGTGAGCATAAAGGGTGTCATGTAGTAAGGTGGATTTGCCAGAGCCGGAAATACCGGTAATACAAATAAATGATTTGAGCGGGAAGTCGACGTCAATGTTTTTCAAATTATGATGGTTGGCGCCTCGTATGCTAATCACGGAACGATTAGTGATGGTTTCAGCTTCGCTGTCAGGGTCAATGTAGCGACGCTCGGCAGTAGTGGCGTCACTGGCAATGGTGGCGTCACTAACAGCGGCATTGGCGTTGATTAAATTAGCTAATTTTTGAGTTGAGTTTTTGCCCCGGTGAATATCTTTTTTTCGACTCAAATATTTGCCGGTTAAAGACTGAGGATTCTTGAGAATTTCGGCTGGAGTGCCTTGGGCCACAATTTCTCCCCCACCTCGTCCAGCAGCCGGACCAAAATCCACAATATAATCAGCGGCCAACATAATGTCGCGATCATGCTCTACCACAATCACGGTATTGCCCTGATCGCGCAGATTTTTGAGAGTCTCAATCAACTGGTGATTGTCGCGAGAATGCAATCCAATGGTGGGTTCATCCAAAATGTATAACACCCCAGTTAAACCAGTGCCGATTTGAGACGCCAATCTAATGCGTTGAGCCTCACCTCCAGCCAAAGTCGAGGCCTCGCGACTGAGAGTGAGATAATTCAGACCCACAGCCGACAGGAATTTTAATCGAGTCACAATTTCTTTTAAAATCGGAGCCGAAATAGTTGTTTCTTTTTGACTCAGTGAAGTGTCAGTGGCCGTGGTTTCAGCCAAGACTTGAGCCCATTCCAGGGAACGCAAAATGGTCGAACTGGTAATTTCAGCAATGGTTTTTCCCGTCACTGTTACCCCCAGTGCCTCAGGTTTCAAGCGTTGACCCTGACAGGCCGGACAGGTTTCGCGATACATAAATTGTTCGATTTCTCTGCGAATAAAATCACTTTCAGTTTCAGTGTAGCGACGTTCAAGATTGGTGATAAAACCCTCAAACTGCCGAGCAATAGTGGTGCTTTCACCAAACCGATTATCTCCGGTAACGTGGTAAATTTGATCTGAACCATACAACAGCGTGTGTTGAAATTCAGGACTCATGGTTTCAAACCCAGTTTTGTGAAAATCATAACCCGCTTCAGCCACCACTTGCTCCACCAGTCTAGCCCACCAGCTGTCATTGCCCATCATTCTGGCAAAAGGAATAATGGCACCCTCACTCAAAGTTAAACTGGGAGCCACAATTTTTTCAGGATTGAGTTTTAAAAGTGACCCCAAACCATGACAAGTCGGACAGGCTCCTTCCGGAGAATTAAATGAAAATAATCTTGGTTCCAGTTCTTGAATTGAAATGCCACAAAAACTACAAGCCAATTTCTCACTAAACAACTGATCTTTCCAATGTTCAGGTTTTTCTGGAAAAGCAAAACTCGAATCTTCAATCCAACTGGCAATCACCAAACCATTGGAAAGTTTCAGAGCTTCTTCCAGCGATTGAGCCAAACGCCGACGAAAAATGCCTCGTTCTGACTCAGCTTTGGCTTGTTGAGAGCTCAGCGTCAATCGATCCACGATGACTTCGATAGTGTGTTTATTGGTTTTGATTAAAGTTAAATTGCTTGATAAATCAAAGTATTGACCATCAATTCGGCTTCGACTGTAGCCTTTTTTTTGAAGATTTTCAAACAAACTGCTAAATTCACCTTTGCGATTTTGGATGACTGGCGCCAAAATTTGGAGTCTGACTGGTTGGCCGTTGAGTCGGGTTTCAAGTTCCTCAAAAATATGCCCCACAATTTGATCCACACTTTGAGTTGAGATTTCTCGACCACACTGAGCACAGTGAGGATGACCAATTCGCGCAAACAATAACCGGAGATAATCATAAATTTCAGTAATGGTGCCCACAGTTGATCGCGGATTATGAGAAGTAGTTTTTTGATCAATCGAAATCGCTGGTGATAACCCCACGATCTGATCCACATCAGGTTTGCTCATGACTCCCAAAAACTGTCGGGCATACGAACTCAATGACTCCACATACCGGCGTTGTCCCTCAGCATAGAGGGTATCGAAAGCCAAGGAAGTTTTACCGCTTCCAGACAGCCCAGTAAAAACCACTAACTTATTTTTGGGAATAGTTAGGTTAATGTTTTTGAGATTGTGAGCTCTGGCACCAGTGATGATGATCGAGTCTAAAGCAGTTGACATAAAGTTTTTATTTTTTATTTTTGGTAGGGGGCGCCGCAGTCTAGGGCGCTACCGATTCGCCTCGGCTGCGGCTTAAAACTGGCCCGCTATTAGAACTAGTTCGAACTAAATTAAGCTCAAAATGTTCCCCAAAATGTCCCCTAGTATACCCGAAATTAGTTGGGGTTGGAAGTCAGGCGGGTTTCACACTAAAGTCTTGGCCAAATCTCTGAGCTTGGCTGCCAACTCAAAATCCATGTCATCAGCAGCTTGATGCATTCGGCGGCGAAGTTTGGTGTGAAGTTTTTGTTTATCGGCAGGGGTTAAACTTTCGGGATCAAAATTATTGATATCAATACCATCTTTTTTGGAGAGTTGAATCATCCAAGGGTCTTTGGAACCAGATTTTTCGGGTCTAATTTGGTGATTGGTGTAGCCTGGATGAGCTCGTTTTTCTTTGGCTTCATCAGTGAGTAATAAATTTGTTCTAATAGCTTTATTTATTCCGATAGGAGAAATATTATGATCACGGTTATATTGGATTTGATATTCGCGACGACGCACAGTCTCGTCGATGGCTAACTGCATCGATTTAGTCACCTTGTCAGCATATAAAATCACCTTACCATTAACGTGACGAGCAGCCCGACCCATAGTTTGAATCAGTGAAGTGGCGGAGCGCAAAAAGCCTTCTTTGTCAGCATCCAAAATGGCCACCAAGCTCACTTCTGGCAAGTCCAAGCCCTCTCGCAGCAAGTTAATGCCGATAACCACATCGTAGGTTCCCTGCCTGAGCTCTTCCAAAATACTGGAGCGTTCTAAAGTTTCGATATCAGAATGCAGGTAAGCAACTTTGGGAAGTTCTGGCAAGTCTTGCAAAATAGTTTTGGTAACTGTGGGCAAACCATCAGCGTCTAGCCCCGGCTCAGCAAAGGCATCGCCTTGGCGACTCAAAAGTTTTTCGATTTTGGTTTTGTCGTTTAAATAATCAGTCAAAGCTTCAGCCATTTTTTTTGTTAATGTCGTCACCAGCACTCGCTCCCCCACTAGTTTGCGTTTGAGGATTTCGCGGAGCAAATTTTCCAGCTGAGCCTGACTGGGTCGAATCTCAATTACCGGGTCCAAAAGCCCAGTTGGTCTGACTAATTGTTCCACCACAAAATTGTCAGCCTGAGCCACTTCCCAAGGATTTGGTGTGGCCGAGACGTAGAGGCGTTGCTGAGTTTTTTGCAAAAATTCTTGAAACTGGAGTGGTCGGTTATCAGCGGCACTGGGCAGTCTAAAGCCATAGTTAATCAAGGTTTCTTTTCGGGCTCGATCTCCATGATGCATGCCTCTGACTTGAGGCAAAGAGATATGGCTTTCGTCGATTAAAGTTAAAAAGGACGGCTCAACGCCAGTTTTTAAGCCAGTTTGAAGCTGACCAAACTTAGCCACATTGGCTTTAAAATATTCCAATAGCGTAAATGGTGGTTCGCCCGGCTTTCGACCATCAAAATATCTGGAATAGTTTTCAATGCCGTTCACAAAACCAAACTCCCGAATCATTTCCAGATCATAAGTCACTTTTTGTTGCAGCCGATAAGCTTCCAGGGGCTTATTTTCTAGTTTGAGCTCTGCCACTCGCTGATGGAGATCTAGTTCAATTTGCGCTATGGATGCTTGTTGACTAACCGGGTTGATGACGTAATGCTTGGCGGGGAAAAGAATAAACTTGCGATTTCCTGGAGAATTAATTAAACCACCCCACTCCGACTGGTATCGCCCACCAGTAGTAGGAGCGGTCGGCTCTAAGATCGAGCCACTCATAGGGTCGATGGGAGTTAGACTCACAATCCGATTTTCTAAAGTATCAATTTTCAAGGCAAAATCCAAATAGGCCGGCCAGATTTGAATCACATCTCCCCGCAACCGATAACTACCGCGCCGAAACTCCATTTCGGAGCGATCATATTGAAGATTAGTCAGTTGCAAGAGCAAAGTTTCTCGCGAAATTAACTCCCCTTCCATCATTTCTAAAAGATATTGACCATATTCAACCGGCGAACCAAGGTTGTAAATACATGACACTGAGGCCACCACAATTACGTCGGGTCTGGTTAATAAGTTGGTGGTAGTAGCCAGGCGTAATCTGTCGATTTCGTCATTAATTTGAGCTTCTTTTTCGATGTAAGTGTCGGTGCTAGGAATGTAGGCTTCAGGCTGATAATAATCGTAATAAGACACAAAATAGCTGACGGCACTTTTAGGAAAAAACTCTCGAAATTCTTGATAAAGTTGAGCGGCTAAAGTTTTATTGTGGGCTACGACTAGAGTGGGTTTCTGAGTATTGGCAATCAGATTAGCCATGGTGTAAGTTTTACCAGAGCCAGTTACCCCCAACAAAACTTGATCAGTTTTACCTGACTGAATTTGCTGAGTTAGTTTGGCAATGGCCTCAGGTTGATCACCGGTAGGGGTAAAGGGAGCCTGAAGCTCAAAAAGTTGGTGGGAGGTTAAATCAGACATGATGGGACTTTGTGAGACTTTGTGGACGACCGACGGCGGCAAATCATGGTTGATAAACTTGCCAAGTAGCTCAAATGGCTAAAGAGGAGATTATACCGGACTTTACCTCGAAATTGAAGCCACCGGCGTCACGCCGGTTGGCTGACCACCTGGTAAAACTCCAGTGGAAAATGTTACAATCACTCGATAAGTCTGATGGGCGGTTGAAGCAAATTTGCTGGTCCCAGTTTTTAGCGCCAATAGCTCAGTTGGATAGAGCGGCTGCCTTCTAAGCAGTAGGTCACAGGTTCGAGTCCTGTTTGGCGCACCTATCTGATATCCGGCATCCGGCATCAGACATCAGATATGCACTCGTAGCTCAGTTGGATAGAGCATCAGTTTCCGGAACTGAGGGTCGTGCGTTCAATTCGCACCGAGTGCACTTTCCGATATCAGATTTTGGATTCCAGATATCGGATGATATGATATAGACTCCAGACATCAGTTTTTTTTGAAGTTGGAGTTCGGGCGCATTGATGAGAGTGCCTTTCTCTATCAGTCAAAAAGGATCCTTCACATATAGTCAGCAATAATTTACACTCAGGATATGCCTCTGGTTGAGTGTAAGATTTGTAAAAAAAGTTTGTATGCCAAGCCCAGTCATCTTGAACTTGGATGGGGAAAATATTGTTCTGTTGCTTGCAGAATTCAGGCCCAGCTCTTGGGAAGAAACCTGTCGTGTTTGACTTGTAATGCTGGGGTTTATAGATCGCCTCGTCAAATTAAACATTCAAAAAGTGGTAATTTTTTTTGTAGTAAATCCTGTCAAACAAAATGGAAAAATTCGCTTCGTGTCGGAAACAGTCATCCCAATTGGAAAAATGGCATCCATTCATATAGAAAAAGATTGATGAGAACTGAGGAAAGACAAATTTGTGTGGGGTGTGGCATGAGAGATATTCGGATATTGGCAGTACATCATCTTGATCACAACCGAGAAAATAACGATCCGTCAAATTTAACTTGGGTTTGTTTTAATTGTCATCACCTGATTCATCATGATATAAATTTTGAAAATACTTTAAAAAGTAGAATATACATTACTTAAATATGGTGCTTGTAGCTCAGTTGGTTTAGAGCGCTACTCTGTGAAAGTAGAGGTCGCGGGTCCGAGTCCCGTCAGGCACCCCCAAATAGGCGTCATTTCTTATCAAGAAAGTGAAGGTTATAATGCTTGAGCCAAGATACAAAGTAAGGCTACAATGGCGCTACCGAACATAACCTGTTTTTTTATCTATGAACTTCAATCCTCAAGCCATCACAGTGGCCACGCAAGCTTACCTAAATGATCTGGTGAGATATTTTCAGGACCCAAATAGTTCTGAAATGACGTATCGTACTCCGTTTCAGCACTGGCTGACCCAAATTTTCCCAAAGGAGGATGGTTACCTGATTCAGCATGACCAACGCACTATTGATGGCAATAAACCAGACTTCGTAGTCAGTAAAAATGATGTGCCGCTTTTGTACATTGAGGTAAAAAGGGTTGGTGAAGACCTCAATAAAATTGCCAAATCATCCCAGGCTAGTCGGTACTTTGGCTATGCTAATCTGATCATTACTGACTACCTTGATTTTAGGTTTTTCAGGAATGGTCAGCAGTATGAAGAACCTATTGTTTTGGGCACAAGTCACAAACAAACACACGGCATTACACCCAACATAGATCAATCAGAGCGACTGGTTAGAACTATCTTGGACTTTGTTTCATCCCAAAAAGAGCCGATTAAGTCAGGCAAACACTTGGCCAAGATTATGGGTGGTCGGGCTCAACGGATTCGGGATAACATTATAGATTTTCTCAAGAAGCCTAGCCCCGATAATGAAAGCTTGTTTAAGGTGATGCGAGTCATCAAAGAGAATTTGCTCACAGATATTACGCTTGAGTCATTTGCTGACATGTATGCCCAAACCTTGGTTTATGGGTTATTTGCAGCTAGATATGCAGATAAAACTGCTGAGAACTTTTCCAGACAAGAAGCTAGAGATTTAGTGCCAGCAAGTAACCCTTTTTTGCAGCATTTCTTTGATCACATTGCGGGCACCAACTTCCCTCGTCGGTTGGACATCATTATTGCTGAGCTGTGCGAAGTATTTACTCACGCCGACGTACATCAGTTGCTAGGACAGTATTACAGCGGCAATGCTCAGCAGGCGCTCAAAGACCCAGTGGTGCATTTCTATGAAGACTTTTTGCTGGAGTATGATCCGGCCAAAAAAATGGAGATGGGTGTGTTTTACACTCCCCTGCCCGTAGTGCGGTTTATCTTGAGGTCAGTAAACGTTCTGCTGCAAACCAAGTTTGGGATTAATCAGGGTTTGGCGGATGCTCAAAAAATTACCAGCCAGAAAATGGTCCAAAATACTAAGGGTAAGCTAGTCAGCCAGAAAACTGAGTATCATCGAGTGCAAATTTTAGATTTTGCCACTGGTACCGGGACATTTTTGCACGAGATTATTCTCCTGATTTACCAGTCATTTGCTGGTCAAACTGGCCGGTGGCCAGCCAGCCTACGTTCAAAGTGATCTGCTGCCAAGACTGCACGGTTTTGAACTGATGGTGGCGTCATACACGATCGCCCATATTAAGCTTGGACTGGTGTTACAAGAAACTGGGGTAGAAAAACTGACTAAAAGATTGGGAATCTACTTAACCAATAGTCTGGATGCGCCATCTGGTCAGCTATCGCAAGAATCCCTGTTTGGTCTGATGGAGAGTATTGCCAATGAAAGCTTTGCCGCCTCTGGAGTAAAAAGGGATTATCCAGTGATGGTGGTAGTGGGGAATCCGCCATACTCTGGGATTTCTCAAAATAAACAATTTACAGATAATGCCGTCTATAAGGTAGAACCAGGTGGTAAAGAAAAGTTGCAAGAGCACAAAAACTGGCTCGATGATGACTACGTCAAATTCATTCGTTTGGCCGAGAGTTTAGTAGAGAAAAATCAGGAGGGCATTATCGGCCTGATTACTGCTCACGGGTACATCGACAATCCTACTTTCCGAGGTATGCGCTGGCATTTACGAGAAACCTTTGATGAGATATATGTTTTGGATTTGCATGGAAACTCAAACAAAAAAGAAGTCTCACCAGATGGTTCTAAGGATGAAAACGTTTTTGATATTAAAACCGGGGTGTCGATTATTTTAGGGGTGAAACTTAAAAAACACAGTTCCAGTCATAAATCTCCAGCCACTGTATACAAGGGGGATCTCTTTGGATTGCGAGAAGAAAAGTTTGAGTTCTTGAATTCCCATGATGTGCATGATGTGGGTTGGGAGAAGCTACCTACAGAGGCTGAAGTTTGGCGAAAAATTGGTAATGGTGATGCTGAATATCGTGAGGGGTTTTCTGTGTTTGAGTTATTTCCAATCTCTTCAACAGGTATTGTTACTGCTCGTGATAGTGTTGTGATTGACCAGAATAAAGAAAATCTGCTGAAGAGGATGCATCAATTTTTTGATATTTCATATTCTGATGATTCAATTAGAAGTTGGCTTTTTCCAGGTAAAACAGACGGCAAATATTTGGCTGGGGATAGTAGAGGATGGCAGCTAACGGAAGCTAGAAAAATGCTTTGGGAAGAAGATCATAAAGAAAATATAGTACCAATTGCCTATCGCCCATTTGATACTCGTTGGATTTACTATCATCCTAAAATGGTTGACTGGGGAAGACAAAAAGTGATGTCCCAATTCTTAACTGAAGAGAACTTGGGTTTAATGACCTGTCGACAAACTATTTCGGATAGATGGGATCAT
>DOZC01000061.1 GCA_003518205.1 Minisyncoccota bacterium
TGATTGATTGAAAAAGAGGCCAAATCTCTACAAAAACAATAAAAAATAACCCCAGAAGTTCCCCAAACCCAAGAAAAAATAAAATTCCTTCTTCGGGCCCCCAACCCCTACCGCCATAACCCCAGTAAGGAGTAATTAATTGCCGTAGATATAAAAAATGCAAATGATAATCGAAGTAACCTGAAAAAATCGTACTAGCAAATTTGGTGAAATCCTTTTCAAAAAAGGCTGGAAAGAGATAAAAAGCTGCCAACAAAATTGCGATTAAATAACCACTCAAAAGCCACCAAAATCTTAAACCCCAATCTTGCCAACTCCAACCTTGGGGTTTTTTTCGCCACTCAATTATCACCAATCCAATTCCAATCAAACCTGAAATTGGCAAAAATAGCAGTGTGGTAATATTATGACTCAAAAATAATCCCGTTAAACCAATAACTAGCCATTTCCAACCTGATTTGTCAGCTCGAATTACTAAAGTTAGTCCCCAAATGATTAAGGGTAAAAAAGCCATTGCCCAAGCCTCGCTAAGGGCACCTCTAACAAAAAGGTTTACTGCTCGATATGGAGCCAAAGTAAAAGCCGCAGCTGTTAAAACTCCACCCCATCTGCCATACCAAGCTTTACCGAGTTGAAAAGCCCCCGCAGCGGTTAAAATCGCGGCCAATAAATACAGCAGTTTAATACTCCAGACCACATCAAAACCCAAACTGTAGATTAAAGCTCCAATATAATACGGTAGGGGCGCATAAAAATTAAACAGTGGCATGCCATAGCCATAGCCTAAATTTTGACTCCATCTAACTGGAAAATGACCCTCACTCAAAGCTCGAGTCATCTCACTAATTCTGGCTGCTTGAGTAAAATCATGAACCCGAAAAAACTCTGGTCGGAGTAGCGACCAACAGGTAGCCAAAATTAACAAGCCCAAACAAAAATGAATTAAATTGACTTCAGTATTGGCTTTCAACTGCCTGAGAAATTGCCACATATGATTTATTCTAACAGCCTCACTGGCAAAAAATCTGCCATAATTGGCAAATATGCTTTCTGCCCCAACTCAACACGGCTCTAGTCACCCAATGCCTCATTCCCTGATTCAACCCCCATTACCCCAACTAAATTGGTTAAAAATTGTGGGTTTTTCGATTTTTTTGGCTCTAATTCTAAGTTTTAGTTTGTTAATTTTAACGGCGGGAATTTTAAGCTGGGTCGCATGGTTAAAACTTCAGCCTGAGTTGACAGCACGTCAGTTAGATTTACCAATCGCCGTTGCTCAGGCAAAGGCTGGTTGGGAATTAGCTCCAATCACAACTGACGGACGACAAAATTGGTTAATTTTAGGAGTTGATACTCTAGCAACCAGAGGTGATGTGCCGCCTCTAACCGATACCATGATGGTAGCTAGTTTTAAAACCCAAGCTCAAACCTTGACTTTATTATCTCTGCCTCGTGATTTGTGGTTAGATGGCGTTCAAACTAAAATTAATGCTCTCTACGCTTACGGTCAAAGTAAACCAGCTGAACCCGCTACTCAATTAGTTACTACAACTATTAGTCAAACATTAAATTTACCGATTCATCGCACTTTTGTTATCTCCCTGGATCAACTACAACAATTAATTAATTTGTTGGATGGGATTGAAATTAATTTGCCTGCAGGTTTCACTGATCCCTTTTTTCCTCGTCCAGATGTAGATGTGCGGGTTGAACATGATCCAGTCAAACTTTACGAAATCGTTACTTTTGAACCAGGATTACAAACATTATCGGCTGATAGAGCCCTAAAATATGTTCGAAGTCGCCACAGCGCTGGAGCTGAAGGAACTGACACAGCTCGGGCTATTCGGCAGCAATTGGTGATCGAAGCCATCGCCAGTAAACTGACTTCACTTCAGACTTTTCGCCAAAAACCAACATTAATTCTGGATCTCTGGCAGTGGTATCACCAAAATTTTGCCGAAACTATCGGTATTAGTGAAATTGTGAGTTTGATAAAACCAGCAATTTTGACCAAACAACTACCAATCATTCAAACAAAATCTCTTGCTATTCAGGAGCGAAATTATCAAACAAATCAAATCGTAACTCCAGGTGTGATTTTTCATCCAGTAGTTTCAAAAACTAAATATCAGGGTCAATGGGTTTACATCATTCCAGATTTACCAATTTTTCAAGCCGAAATTAAAAACTTTTTTGACTAGTTGAGCTAGCAAAATTTAGCCCGCTAGTTATAATGAGGTCGCTTATGTCAACTCAAACACTTTTGGTCACCGGTGGAGCGGGTTTTATTGGAGCCAACTTTATTTTATATTGGTTGGCTAATCATCCAGATAGTCGGGTAATTAATTTGGATTTGCTAACTTATGCCGGCAATTTAGAAACTTTGCACCAAATTGAATCTTTGCCAAATTACACTTTTGTTCAGGGTGACATTGGCAATACTGAACTGGTGAACAAAATCATGGCCGATGTTGATACGGTAGTACATTTTGCGGCTGAAACTCACGTCGATCGGTCAATTAAAAATCCCGATATCTTCCTCACCACCAATATTTTAGGAACTCACACTCTTCTCAAAGCGGCCTTAAAACATCATGTCAAGCGTTTTCATCACATTTCTACTGACGAGGTTTTTGGAAGTTTGGAGTTGGGCTCAACCAAAAAATTTACTGAAAAAACTGGCTATGACCCGCGTAGTCCTTACTCAGCCAGTAAGGCGGCTTCAGATCATTTGGTGAGGGCTTACGGCGAAACTTATGGTTTGCCCTACACTATAAGTAATTGTTCCAACAACTATGGAGAATATCAGTTTCCCGAAAAAATCATTCCCTTGGCAATTACTAATTTAATGGCGGGTCGCAGAATTCCGGTTTATGGTGACGGTTTAAATGTCAGAGATTGGTTGTATGTTCAAGATCATTGTCGAGCCATTGAGTTGATTTTAACGACTGGTCAAGAACACCAAACTTATTTGATTGGGGGTCTGTCTCATGATGTTTCTAACTTAGAGTTGATTAAAACAATTTTGAGATTAATGAATCATGCTGAAACCGAGTTTGATTTTGTCACTGACCGCCCTGGTCACGACCAGCGTTATGCTGTGGATTGGTCCTACATTCATCAGAGCCTGGGTTGGAGCCCCACAGTGAGTTTGGAAGAAGGTTTGCAGCGCACTATTGATTGGTACCTGGCTCATCCAGATTGGTGGCAACCTCTAAAAACTAAAAATCAAGCTTACTTTGAAAGTCATTATGCTGGATCAAAATCAATCTAAAACCGCGGTTATCACCACTGGCCTCAATGGCTTAATTGGTTCAAAGTTGGCCACAGATTTTGGTATGACTTATGATTTTACCAATCTCGACATTACTCATCCGACTCAACCTACCGACATCACCCAATACGATCAAGTTGCAACTAGACTTGAGGCTTTGCCAGCAGCTTCTCAAGTAATTCATTTTGCTGCCTATACTGATGTCACTGGAGCTTGGAATCAGCGCGAAAACAAAACTGGTTTGGCATACCAAGTGAATGTCGAAGGTACTAAAAATCTAATCAAAGCTTGTCAGGCCACTGGTAAAAGTTTGATTCATATCTCGACGGCTTTTGTGTTTAATGGCGAAAATGCTCAGAGTTATGTCGAGTCTGATCCTGTAAGTCCAATCGAGTGGTACGGTCAAACTAAGGCTTGGGCCGAAGCCGCAGTCCAAACTGCTGAAATTCCTTGGACAATTTTACGTATTGATATGCCCTTTCGCAGTGAGGCTTTTCCAAAGCTGGATTTTGCTCATAAGATTATTAAAGGTATGGTGACTGGCGAACTTCACCCACAATTCACCGATCACTACGTTGGTCCGACTTTTATTGATGATTTTGTCAAAGTGATTGATTTTATGCTTCGCACTCATACCACTGGATTATTTCATGCCAGTAGCGGTGAAAAATGGAGCGATTTTGAATTTGCCAAGATGCTAAACCTAGCTTTAAAACTTAATTTTGAAGTCAAACCAGGTGATTTGACTAGCTATCTTGCTAGCCTGGAACGACCCTACCAAAAAAACACCAGCTTGAACTGTGAAAGGCTGAAAAAAATCCTGGATTTTGAGTTAAAAACCGTTGAGCAAGCTGTGAGTGAAATAAAGCAGCCGTGGCTGATAAACTAGGTCTCCAAAATTTTTTGGTTTTTTCGCCATTCTTCAATGAGTTTATGATTTCCTGACATCAATGCTTTCGGCACGCTCCAGTTATGATAAATCTCTGGCCTGGTATATTGCGGGAAACCTAATTGACCCGGCGCAGCGTGGGATTCATCTTGATTACTCAATTCATTACCCAAAACACCCGGCAATAATCGCACCACCGCGTCAGTCATCACCAAGGCCGCCGGCTCGCCGCCGGTGAGAACATAATCACCAATTCTGATTTCAGCATCAATTAAATTTTCCACCACTCGCTCATCGACTCCCTCATAATGGCCACAAATAATAGTTAATTCCGTTAATTTTGCCCAAGTTCTAGCTGTCTCCTGAACAAAAGCCTTGCCTTTGGCTGAAGTTAACACAATCAATTTTCCAGCTTGACCCTTCACCACTCCCAGTGATGCTAATGCCTCAGCAATTGGAGCAATCATCATCACCATGCCTGGACCACCACCAAAAGGCCGATCATCAGCAGTTTGATGAGCATCATGGGCAAAATCTCGCAAATTTATCACTTTAAATTCGACTCGGGTTTGAATTTGAGCTCGCTTCAAAATAGAGGTTTGTAGACCACTCTCGAAAAACTCCGGAAATAATGTCAAAATATTGACTCTCATCAGAGTGAATTATACCGTGTTATAGTAACTTGTTTGCCAGTGAAGTTGTGGCTGGCGACATGACGAAAAGATGGGAATTTCAAGTATGCAGATTACTGTAATTGGCACCGGTTTTGTAGGAGTGGTCACTGCCACTGTTTATGCTTCACTGGGGCATCAAGTAACTGGCCTGGATGTTGATGAGCGAAAAGTCGAATCGCTTCGCCATAATCAAGTGCCTTTTTATGAACCTCAACTGGAGGAGCTTTTAAAAAAAGAGCAACTAGCTTGTAGGCTCAGCTTCACTACTGATTACGCAGCCGCTATTAGTCAAGCGGATTTAATCTTTTTAGCGGTAGGCACCCCTTCAGCTCCAGATGGTCAGGCTGATCTGAAATATATTTTTAAAGCCACTGAGTCTCTGGCTCCTTATTTAAAATCTGGGGCTATTGTGGTGGTTAAATCCACCGTGCCGCCAGGAACTCTCGAAAAAATCGAGACTATCATCAAGTCTCAAACTCAAACTGAATTTTTTACTGCCTCAGTTCCAGAATTTTTGCGTGAAGGTAGCGCCGTTTATGACACCCTTCACCCGAGTCGAA
>DOZC01000069.1 GCA_003518205.1 Minisyncoccota bacterium
TTCAGTTCCAAAACCAGCTTCCTTGGTTGATTCGTCAGAAGCAACTCCTGATCAAGAATCACTTGAAGCTCAAAACATCTTTGAACTTTTAGGAGCTAGCAAGGGGAGTGATGCTGAAAAAGAGGCTTTTTTGGATGAACTCCAACAAGTGATTTGGGAAGATTTTGTGGCCAATGATATTCCTTTGTTGTTAACTCACGATGAGTTGGCTCAGGTTCAAGAGATTCAGGCCAAGACGACTGATTTAGCTAAACAGCAGGAGGAAATTGTCACCTTTTTGGAGAAACTCATTCCAGATCTCGAAGACATTATGCTGGAAAAAGCTCTAGAGCTAAAACGGGAGATGGTCAATGAACGCCTGGCTGGGCTGCGTACTCACTTGGCGGGACAAACTGATAAACTAGCCAAACTTAACGAAGCCGAGCAAGCCATGTATCAGCATAAATGGCGGTCAGTTGCCCAAAAACTTAACGCCCTAAGTTAATTAAAAACAATCTGGAAGTTTGATTTTCGTGTTGGTTTTCCTGCTAGCCAGAGGTCAGGCTTTTTGTTAGGCTGGCACCAGATAGTATGTTGGCAAAATCGCATTATTCCGTTGGTCGATTGGGACTAATTACCCTGGGTATTTGGTTGGTTTTGAAGTTTCTGGGGTTTTTGGGTTTATCTGCCTCACTGCAACAGCGAATTCAAACCCTAACTCAACCAACTCAACATCAATTGACAGTAATGGCGGTCACCTTCAAACTAAAACTTTGGCAAATCGGCGAACTTTATCAAGCAGAACAGGTTTTACAACAACTTCGCCGTGATCAAATTCAACTTTTGGATCAAGCTGCTCGACTTCAAGCTCTTGAGGCAGAAAATCAAGCTTTGAGAAAAATGATCGAAAATTCTGATCGAACTTTGGTAAAAACGATCGTGGCAGCTCCAATCATTTCTTTTGCTCAACCAGCTTTAGCAGTTGGAAAACAAGCTGGAGTTACCTCTGGAATGATGGTAACGAGTCACAATCAGTTGTTGGGATTTGTGGCGACAGTGGCAAACAATCAGGCCACGGTTTTACTGTTGCAGTCAACATTATCTCGACCTGTTTTAGCTAAAACTCCCTCAGGTTTTACTGGTTTAATCCAAGGTGATGGGCGTCAAATTTGGTTACGGGAAATTCCGATTGAACAGCAAATTAAGGTTGGTGAACTGGTGACCACCGCTGGGCAGGCGGGGGTGTCTCCGGGTTTGATTGTTGGCACTGTAGCTACGGTTAAAGCCGATCCAGTTTTGGCTACTCAAGCAATTCAGCTTCATCAACCTCAAAATTTTTTTGAATTACCGATTGTGGAGTTACTTTGAGAAAAAAAACAGCTTAATTTTTAAACCATGCCGACTCAAACTCATCTCATCATCTCAGCACGTTCTGGCTTTGGTTTTGCGATTTTAGTGGTGGGATTGGGGCTGGTTTTAATGTTGGAGCGAATTGTCGGTCTCCCAACCTGGTTTTTATTAGGTTGGTTTCAATTAGCTCGATTATTGCGACTGCGATGGAGTTTGGGTCTGAGTCTGGGTTTAAGTTTAATTTTGTCAGCGGTTTATGGAATAGGTTGGGAGTGGGGCTTTTTAGTGATGTGGCTGGGGGCGTGGTTAGTTAACTGGAATCACCCCAGTCCGGCCGATTGGTGGTGGCGGTGTTTGATTTGGGCTTGGGGTGGAAGCTGGTTGGTTGGAGCCATGGCGCAATTGGCAGGAGGAACACCGTTGGCTTGGTGGGCTTGGGGTTGGCCAATAATTTGGTTGGGAGGTTTAACTTGGTGGCGGCAGCGCCGACATTTATGACACAAATATGATGCCGATTTTTAGCTCATTACTCCAGGTAAAACAATCACGTCAGGTACAGTGGTCAGCACCAGAAAAGTTGCCGTTGGGAGTTTGGGTTTTGATTGTGGTGATGATATGTTTTGGAGGTCTGCTGTTAGTCAGATTAGGAGATATTCAGTTGCGACAAGGAAAAGATTGGCGGCAGTTGGCCGATCAAAACAGTACTTTTTCAGTAATAGTTCCAGCTGAACGGGGAATCCTGCTAGATCGGTATGGGCAGCCACTGGTTTTAAATCGAAAAAACTACTTTACCCTAACTCAACCAGATACGGTTTGGAGTTCTAAAGTTCCAATTGTTCGAGACGAGGCCTTGACAATCATGGCTAGTAGTTCAGGACAAGCGGCTTTTTCACCGATTACTTTCACTTTGGGTCGGAATTATCCTCTGGGTTCGGTGTTGGCTCATAGTTTGGGGTATGTTAGTCAAGTAACTCGAGAGGATTTGCAAAAAACCCCCCAGCTACCTTTAAATGAATTGGTCGGGAGAACCGGTTTAGAAGCCTTAGTCCAAGCCCAACTTCAAGGAAAATCCGGCACCACAATTTTTGAAGTTAATGCTTTGGGGAAAAAATTGCGCTTGATCGATAGCACTGACACTCAACCGGGTGAAACAGTAGCTACCACCCTCGATCCCTATCTTTCAGCGGTAGCGGCAACTGCTATGGGCGAGCGGCGGGGAGCGGTAATTGTGTTTGAGGTACAAACTGGAGCGATTTTGAGCTTAGTTAATCTGCCGAGTTTTGACCCCAACATTTTTCAACCAACTTTGGCTACTTCTTCCGCGGCAGCTGCCGCCACTTTAACTGAATTAAATCGTCAGCGCCAGATTCAAGCTT
>DOZC01000005.1 GCA_003518205.1 Minisyncoccota bacterium
GCAGTTAAAAAATCTGGATACACCGCTAGTTTTGTGACTGATAAAGATGACGGCACAGAGGCTCTCAAACGTCAAGCTAGCATCAAGGGATTGTTTAATAAATTTTTGATAAGTTTGGTTTTAAGTCTCCCGATGGTGTATTTTATGCTGCTGGATTTTTTCAGTTGGTTACCTGGATCAATTAGCCTTTTGCCCTATGTGGGTTTAGTATCGTTGATTTTAACTACTCCGATTCAATTTTTGATCGGCCGAAGTTTTTATCAGGGTATGTGGTCTGCTTTGCGGATGAAAACTTTCAATATGGATAGTTTGATTGCCATTGGAACTTCAGTAGCTTATTTTTATAGTCTCATCAATTTTGGAAATTACGCTTTGACCAACAACTCATTGGTGGGTTTGGGTGGCGCAAAGATTCCGGAACTATATTTTGAAACTGCGGCGCTACTGATTATGTTTGTGATTTTAGGCAAATGGTTAGAAGCCAAAGCCAAGGGCGAAACTTCGGCTGCCATTAAAAAACTCATGGGACTGCAGGCCAAAACCGCTCGAGTGATCAGAAACGGCGTGACTCAAGATATTAATATCGATCAAGTTGTGGTGGGAGAAACAATTTTAGTTAGACCTGGAGAAAAAATTCCGGTGGATGGAAAAATTTCCAAAGGTGCTTCGGCTTTAGATGAATCAATGATCACTGGTGAAAGTTTGCCAGTTGAAAAACACGAGGGTGATGGGGTGATTGGAGGCACTATTAATAAAACCGGCAGTTTTGAGTTTATTGCTACCAGAGTTGGGTCTGAAACAACTTTGGCTCAGATCATTCGTTTGGTTGAGGAGGCTCAGGGTTCAAAAGCTCCAATTCAAGCGTTTGCTGATCGAATTTCGGCTTGGTTTGTGCCAGCTGTGATTAGTATCGCGATTTTGACTTTCGCAATTTGGTATTTAGTGCTGGGATCAACCCTATCATTTGCTTTAATGGCCTTTACAGCTGTGATTGTGATTGCTTGTCCGTGCGCTCTGGGTCTAGCTACACCCACAGCTATTATGGTGGGAACAGGCAAAGGAGCTGAACATGGAATTTTGATCAAAGGTGGAGAACCTCTTGAGCAAGCTTGTAAAATTCAAGCTATTATTTTTGATAAAACTGGCACCCTCACCAACGGTAAGCCTGAGGTGACCGATGTGGAAAGCATGGGTGAGTTGGATGAAGATCAATTATTGGTTTTGGCTGGGAGTTTAGAAAAACAATCCGAACATCCTTTGGCCGAGGCGATCTATCAGGCAGCCCAAGCTACTCAGTCTAAATTGACTGAGGTCACTGAGTTTTCAGCGATTCCGGGTCAGGGAGTCAAAGGTCAAATTAATGGTGAGACATATTATTTGGGGAATCGAAAATTAATTACTGAAGTTTTAGGTCAGGCAGTGGAAAAAATAAATCGCCGCATGTCTCGGCTAGAGGAACAGGGTAAAACCGTGATGATCTTGGCCAGTCAAGCCAAAATTGAAGGAGTAATTGGAGTGGCTGATACGGTTAAAGCAACTTCGGCAGAAGCAGTGACTAAACTTCAAAAAATGGGTCTGGAGGTTTATATGATCACTGGCGATAACAGTCGCACGGCTGCAGCGATTGCTAAACAAGTGGGCATCACTCAGGTTTTAGCTGAAGTGTTACCAGAAGATAAAGCCAATGAAGTTAAAAAACTGCAACAATTGGGCAAAAAAGTAGCCATGGTGGGTGACGGTATTAATGATGCTCCTGCCCTAGCTCAGGCTGATTTGGGAATTGCCATGGGTTCGGGCACCGATGTAGCTATGGAGGCTGGCGGCATAGTCATCATTAAAAACGATTTGCGAGATGTAGCTCATGCCATTGATCTTTCCAAAGAAACTATTTGGAAGATTCAGCAAAATTTATTTTTTGCCCTTTTTTACAACGTCATGGGAATTCCGATTGCGGCTCGCTTATTTGTGGGCTTGGGTTTGATCCTCAAGCCAGAATTAGCTGGTTTGGCGATGGCCCTGAGCTCTATCTCTGTAGTTAGCAACTCATTGCTGCTGAAGTTTTTCCATCCCAGCCGAAAAAACTACCTATCGACTCTAGCCCCCATCATGATGATTTTAGCTTTTAGCTTGATGTTTTTCGAGTTTGCGCGGTTAAGTTCTGGAATCTAAATTGTTAGATGATCAGCTATTTTTTCACCGAAGCGAAGAACCCCACGGGACTAGTTCCGGGGGGAGTATTTTTATCTGAGCACAAAAATGCTACCATGTAGCTTATGATTAAAAATCTGCCATCAATTTTGTTGCAAATGATGTTACTGTCGCTGATTGTTGTTCAGCCAACTCAAGCTTTGACAATCTTGGTTAATCAAAATGGCTCGATGACTTTTATTCAAGGACAGGTGCTGGGAGACGAGAGTGAGCGTAAGACTGAGGGCGAAAAAAAATCAACGGAAATTCGCCCAGAAATCGAGAAAAATGACCAAAAAGACCAGAATCGTGCGTCTGAAGTCACTAGAAAATCTTCAGAGCAAAATCGAGAAGTATTAAAAAATATCAGAACAGTTAACTCCAAAGAAAATCAGCAAATTAGAGTCAAAACTCAAGATAAGTCAGTTGAAGTACTTCTAGAAAATCGACCTCTGGAATCTAATCGAAAAAATGATGATAAAAAGGAAGTTTTTCAAAATCAAGAAACCATTGAAACCAAAAATCTCAACATTGAACTTCCTCTCAATTCCAATTTGACACCTCCCAACCCTGAGTCATCATCATCTGGTCGAGGAAAGTTTGGTGAAGAACGTCGAGAAAAACCAGAAAAACTTAAAATTAAGATTGAAACAGCTGATGATGGAGAGTCAGAAATAGAATTTGAATCAGCTGATATTAAAGCTAAGCTTAACTCGGGGGAATTTACCATCGATCCCAGCACCAAGGCGCTGAGTATTACCACGCCACTGGGAGAAACTCGTCAATTAATGCATTTTCCAGATCAAGCCATGCAGCAATTTAAAGATGCTGGATTAGTTGATACAGATGATTCACAGTCACGGGCCGAACTCACCATTGAAACTCAAGATGATGGGAGTGTGGTATATAAAACCAAAGTGACCGAAACCAAAAAATTCTTGGGGTTTATTCCTTTTGAAGTTGAGAATGAAGTGGAACTAAAAGACGAAACTGGTGAAACTAGCGTCACTCCTACTGACAACTCTTTTTTCAATCAATTTAGGTTGATGTTCAGTCAATAACTACATTACCGAGTTGCAACTCCAAACTGGTCAGTCTACTAACACGCTTTTTTACATATATCGGAACGGAGAAATCACCGTCCTGGCATGGGATCAGCAGCAGAAATAGTCCCGAATTCAAGGATGAGGAAGCTATCTCTGACAAATATCTTTAAGCCTTAAATCTTGAAAATGGTATCAACCTACTATTTATGCAATTTTGCATTCTCATTGCAATATTACATAAATAGTTGTAAGATGAACCTATGATAAAACGCCTGATTACCTCCCAAATCGATCGTTTGAAAAAAGGCTTTCCAGTCATTGTCGTTTCTGGCCCTCGCCAATCAGGAAAAACAACCCTTATAAAGAAGATTTTTCCAGATTATCAATACTTCAATTTAGAAAACCCAGAGACACTTGGTATTGTTGAAAGTGATCCTGCAGGGTTTGTTAATGCTAATACACAAAGAATTATCATTGATGAGGTACAGAGAGTTCCTCAATTGCTCTCTTATATTCAAGCGGTTGTGGATGAGT
>DOZC01000066.1:0-614 GCA_003518205.1 Minisyncoccota bacterium
ATACCTGAATTACTGCCATATTCTGATCAAGTTTATTTTGGCAAAACACCAAAAGAGTTTGTAAATCAAGTAAAAAAAGCACTATCAGAAGATTCCCCTGAAAAGCAAATAGCTCGTCAAATAATTGCTAAAAAAAATACTTGGGAAATGAGAGCCAAATCAATTGAAACCAAAATTAAAAGCCTGGTTTTTCCTAAGGTTAGTATTGTGATATTGATTTATAACCAGCCAAGACTTTCTAAAATCGCCATTGAAAGTGTCTTGAATCGGTCAAAATACCCGAACTTCGAATTAATTTTAGTTGATAATAAGTCAAATTTTGAAACTCTCAAAATGCTAAAAACTTATCAGACTCAACCCAATGTTAAGCTGATACTTAATTCTGAAAATTTAGGTTTTGCCAAAGGCAATAATCTTGGCATGAAGACAGCCACTGGAGAGTATATTGTCCTGCTAAATAATGATGTGAGAGTTACCCCAGGCTGGATCGAGCGACTTGTTTATCATGTTAGGGGCTCAAAGGCCGGCTTGGTGGGTCCGGTGACCAACTCGATCGGCAATGAAAGTAAAATTGAGATTAATTATGAAAGTAGTAATTTGACTCAAATGGAGGC
>DOZC01000066.1:704-3748 GCA_003518205.1 Minisyncoccota bacterium
AGGCTGACTATACTTACGCTCACTGGGGTGAGACTTTGGAGCTGAGAAATATTGCAGCTTTTGCCTGGATTGTAACCAAAAAAATCTATCAAAAATTGGGGGGGTTTGATGAGAGATTTGGCAAGGGATTATTTGAGGATGATGATTATTGTTTCCGAGTTAAAAAGGCTGGGCTTTCAATTTTTTGCGCCGAGGACGTCTTCATTCATCACTATGGGGGAGCTTCGACAAATTGGGGGAGTCCCGAATTTCAGGCCTTGTTCAACAAAAATAAAGCCGAGTTTGAAAAAAAGTGGCAAACTAAATGGATTCCCCATCAATATCGAAAAAAATAATATGAAATGCGCCATCATTCTTGGGACTAGACCAGAAATAATTAAACTTTCACCAATTATTCGGGAATGTCAAAAAAATCACACTGAATTTTTCATTATTCATACAAATCAGCATTTCTCAGCCAATATGGATGCGATTTTTTTTAAGAACCTCAGTTTGCCTCAACCAAGATTTAATCTCAATATTAAGGAGACTCTTCACGGCAAAATGACGGCTATGATGTTGATTAAAATCGAGGAAATTTTGCTACAAGAGCAACCAGATTGGGTACTAGTTCAGGGTGACACCAACACGGCTCTAGCAGGAGCTTTGGCGGCTAGCAAACTTCAAATCAGGGTAGCTCATGTTGAGGCTGGGCTACGTAGCTATGATCGATCAATGCCAGAAGAAATTAATCGAGTTCTAGTGGATCATGTGTCAAGTTTGCTTTTTTGTCCCACCAAGAATCAACAGACTATTTTAATATCTGAGGGAATTAACAAGGAAAAGGTTCAAATAGTTGGAAATACCATTGTTGATGCGGTGCAACAAAATTTAAGGTTAACCACAAACTCTGATTTGATTGGGAAATACTCAAAAACTGGCTATGTTTTACTGACACTTCACCGTCCCAGCAACGTTGATAATCCGATTGAGCTTCAACAAATTATGGAGTCACTAGAACAGTTGGCAAAAATTTTAACAGTCCCAGTTTTATTTCCGATACATCCTCGCACTGGCAAAAAGCTTAAAGAGTTTGCCATTCATCCAGATTCCCAGTTAATTAAAATGATCGAGCCGGTAGATTATTTGGAAATGTTAGCGCTTGAAAAAAATGCCTTAATAATTTTAACTGACTCAGGTGGGATTCAAGAAGAAGCCTGTGTTCTGCACACTCCCTGTGTCACTCTGAGAGATAATACTGAGCGCCCAGAAACTCTGGAGGTTGGAGCCAATATTTTATCAGGCAGAAACATAGCTGAGTTATCAAAAAATGTGAAACTGATGCTTGCCAAAACTAAAACCTGGAGAAATCCCTTTGGAACAGGCCACTCAGCAGCAGCTATAGTAGCTCAGTTAGCTAAAACTTAATTTTTTTACTTAAGTTATTTTTTGATGTAAACCCCAAAAAATGTTTCAGGCTTAAGCAGATTATTTTCCAAGTAATATTGATCAAGCTCGGAAATGAAGTCAAAAATAGCTTTGTCTAAACTTTGACTTAAATCAAAATTTGGGCCAAATTTTGTGTCAAAAAATCTTCTTGAAAGTGTCATGCCCGGAACAAAAACTTCTTCTAGTAAGTTTTTCTTAAGAGCGGGCAAAATTGCTTCAGAATTTGAACACTCAAATGAATTTTTGGCATAATCTACATCTGGAAATTTTTCCATATAGGTTATTTCCGCATGGGCTGTATGGTCAAATTTAAACTTTGGAGGCAAAATCTGCCAAAGTTGATCCACCACGGCCTTTGTTTCTGGCCACAATAAATAACCATTTCTGGTGGGAATATCCACAGTTACAAAAATGCCATTGGGCTTGAGAGCTCGATTAATTTCTTTGGTGACTAAGTTTAAGTTATCAAAGTGATGCAGGGCTGCGAAGGCCATAATGACATCATAACTATTAGGTTGAAGACTTAATTTATTGATATCTTGCACCAAACCAGAAAACTTAATATTTCGTTTATTGGCTTCAAGCTTAGCCTGATCTAGAATTTGTTGATTAATATCCACTGCTACAAGATTTAGCTCTGTGCCTTGTTTTTTAAGCAAGGGGCCAATTAAATCAAGTTCTACTCCACAGGAACCAGAGCCTAAACTTAATAATTTGACTCGTTTTCTTTTGGCTGTATGCCTAGCTACGTATTCTGGCAAACCAGACACACCCGTAGCCATTTTTATTTGTTTTGAAAACAGGTGCTCAACCTCGTTCCAAATCGGGGGCACTTTTTGAAACAAGCCGTCCTTAAAAATTTCCTTATAGTGCTCAATCTCTGTTTCCATTCTGGCAGAATAGGTTTTTTTGGGAAAAAATTTCATGAACATGGCTTCTATGTTACCATAGTATACTACTAGAATGGGAACTCCAAAAAATAGTTTAGATTATTTGCTAATTAAAATTAAAAGCTATTCTTTACTTGAGTTAATTAGGCTAGAATTTGAAGCCTATTTAACCTGGGTTTTTCGATCTTTCCCCAGCTTTTCGGGCTATATCCCCAGATTTTTGATCTATAAAATCTTGTTTAAAAAACTTGATTCTTTTTGCTTTATCCAACCCAATGTTTATTTTAGTTATTGCCACAAAATCAGTTGCGGTAAAAATTTTGTAGTTAATTCGAACTCTTACTTTCACGGTATTGGCGGAATTGAAATTGGTGACTCTGTACTCATTGGTCCAAATGTGGTAATTTCATCAGGAATGCATCAATATTCAGATTTGGAAACTCCGGTGACCCTGCAAAAAATTACTCCCAAAAAAATCATTATTGAAGATGGGGTTTGGATTGGCGCCAACGTAGTGATTATGCCGGGAATTAGGCTTTCAAAAGGCACGGTGGTTGGTGCTGGTTCGGTGGTTACCAAATCAACTGAAGCTTATAGCGTAGTAGTGGGTATTCCAGCTAAAAAAATTAAATCACGATTATGAAAAAATATACCGTGATCGTGCCGGCTTACAATGAAGCCTCAAATATCAAGCGCTGTTTAGATCACATTTGTGAATATCATCAG
>DOZC01000081.1:0-3225 GCA_003518205.1 Minisyncoccota bacterium
GCTGGTTTGGCTGATTTGGTTGTGGTCCAGGCAGTGGGCGAGTCATAAAATCACTAGCTTTGGTGCCGACTTGTGGTGGAATCAGCTTTTTTCGGGCTTGGTGCTAACAATTGGAGTGGTTTTGGGAGTTTTAATCATGACTAGCACCTGGGATTTCGCTATTTATGGTTTAGTGTTGGCCTGGGTCAGTTTTGGAGTTCTGTGCCAGGATTACCGACGCTGGTTACTGTTAATAGCTATGGGAATAGTGATGGTGGCTGTAGCTTTGATTACATCCAGTCCTTGGTGGTTGCATTTTGACTCGATTTCTCAAGGAGTTAAGTTGGCCTATGATCATTCGCCACTTTGGCAGTTAGCAGTTTTGTGGTTGCCTCACTTGAGTTTTGTAGCGTTAAGTTTGGGATTTGCGGTGAGAAAGTGGCAACAACTAGCCAAAACTCCTCGAGGATCACACTCAATTAAGTTAGAACAGCAGAGCACCTTGTTGCTAATAACAGCTCTGGCTCTTTCAGCGGTGACACTACTAATTTTGCCGGAACTGATTTTTGTCAAAGATATTTATCCCAATCACCCTCGAGCCAACACCATGTTTAAGCTCACCTTTCAAGCTTTTATTTTGATGGGCTTAGTCATTGCTTGGGGAAGCGGCCAGATTATGGCACTGCTTAATCGATCAGCCTCAACTCAAAAATCAGTCAGCAAAACTTGGTTGGTGGGTTTGGGTTTGGCCCTGGGACTAGGTGTCTTTGTGGTGGGAGTGGGAATTTATCCTTATTTTGGCTATCGAGATTATTATGGAGCTTTTAAAACTCATTATGGACTTGATGGCTTGCAATGGCTCAAGGTTCAGGCTCCAGACGATTTTGAAGCCTTGAACTGGTTAAAACAAACCACTCACGGTCGACCGGTAGTTTTAGAGGCAGTGGGCGAAAGTTATACCACATATGCCCGGGTTTCAACTTTTACTGGCTTACCCACAGTTTTAGGTTGGCGAGTTCACGAGTGGTTGTGGCGGGGCGGATTTGAAATTCCGGGTCAACGCACCGAAGAAGTGCGCAAAATTTATGAAACTCCCAATTTGCCGGAATCAAAAACTCTGCTAGCTCAATATCAAGTCAAATATATTTTTGTGGGAAGTCTGGAACGAGAAGCTTACGTTAATCTTGATCTTAAAGGTTTGGAAAATCTGGGGCCGGTGGTGTTTCGCAGTCATGAAACCGAAATTATTCAAGTTGATTAAGTTTTAATTGAGTTGGGCGTATTGATCACTCACCCAACCAGAAATGGTCTCGCTGAGAGTGATGCGATACCAACCATCAGTGTGGTCGCCTAGGTAAGCATAACTCTGACCAACCTCAGCCCATCCCAGAGATGCAGCTTGAGCGTTGGCTTCGGCCCTGACTCGCAAAACTTCCTTTTGATCTTGAAAATAATTAGTGCTTTGAATCAAGACTTTTGTTCCAGTGCCGCTACCGGTGGCGGAGTTGGCATTGATTTTAGCCGAAAGTGAGGCCTGATTGATGGCGCTGGAACTAGCCGCACTGGCAGGATTAACCACTGGAGAACTGGGACTGGCGGTGGGAGTGACGGTCGCCTCTCCTGAAGTTGTGACACCAGTTTCTTGTTTGGCTAATTTAATGGTAATTTGAAGTTTTTTGCCAGCTACGGCATTTAAAGTATGTTTCTGGGTGACATAGGAAGGCAGTTTGACTTCAAACTCATGATTTCCGGGTTCGACTCCAGAGAGAGTTAGGGGTGAAAAAGTTTGAGCCTGATTATCAACAGTGATAATGGCGGTGTCAGGAATCGTGACAAATTCAAGTTCAGCTTGGTTTTGTCCTAAAGCTTGATTGGGGAATAATTCATAGATCACTCCCCCACTGGTTTCAGGTGTTTGGCCCGGATTCCAGGTTATGACAGTTAAAGTTCCCTCTGAAAGGGTAATTTGAGTTTCAAAGGCAGCTAAAGTTTTGTCGGTAGGTTCAATTTTAAGAGTATATAACCCAGGTTTAATATTTTTGTTGATGTAGGGCGATTTATCTAGATAGTCACCGTTTAGAAACAGTGAACTGATTTGAGATTCTCCGGTCACAACTTGAAGGCCAGCCTTCGACTTGAGAAGTTGGAGATCTTGGAGACTGCAACCACTCAGGCTAAAGCCGCCCAAAATGATGAGCAATCCTCCCAGCAACCAGTGTCGAATCGATAACCCCATAGTCAGTTTAGTGTAACAGAAAAACTTTTGAATGCAGTTGGACTTGAGATTAGTCCAGCAAAGCAATTTTGAGCACCTGAGTCATAGTTTCGACTGGCACAAACTTGATAGCTTTTCTGACACTAGGTGGGATTTTGATTAAATCTCGAGTATTATCTTTGGGAATCAAAACAATTTGGCTTCCCGCCCGGTGAGCCGCAATCGCCTTCTCTTTCAAACCGCCGATACGCAAAACCCGACCTCGCAAAGTTACCTCGCCCGTCATAGCCACCAATCGATTCACCTTGCGACCGGTGTAGGCTGAAACGATAGCTGTGGCCAGGGTAACTCCGGCTGAAGGGCCATCTTTGGGCACAGCTCCTTCTGGAATATGAATGTGAGTATCGTGAGATTCTAGAGCTTTGGGATTAATTCCCAGCTTTTTGGCATTGGCTTTGACATAAGTTAAAGCTGCTTGAGCTGATTCTTTCATGACTTCACCCAGACGCCCAGTCAGTTGCACTCGGCCTTTGCCGACAGTCAAAGCTACCTCAATAAATAAGACATCTCCACCCACACTAGTCCAGGCTAGGCCGGTAGTTAAACCAACCTGATCTTTCTTTTCAGTCAAGGTGGGATCATATTCTTCTGGACCGAGCTGGATTTTAATTAATTTGGGAGTCAAGGTCAAAGCTGTCTGATGCTGTTCCAATAATTGGCGAATCGTTTTGCGTACCAAGGTGCTGAGTTTTCGTTCTAATTCTCGCACTCCAGCTTCTCTGGTATACCGTTCAATGATGGTTCTGAGCAAATCATCTGGTAGAGTAAACTGATGTGGCTCGAGACCATTAGCTTTGAGGACTTTTTTTAATAGATGCCTGCGGGCAATCTGAAATTTTTCTTCCTGAGTGTAGCCGCTGTACTCAATAATTTCCAGTCGATCTTGAAGAGCAGCCGGAATAGTGCTTAATTGATTGGCGGTAGTAATAAAAATTACTTCCGAAAGGTCAAACGGCAGGGCGAGATAATGA
>DOZC01000081.1:3301-6983 GCA_003518205.1 Minisyncoccota bacterium
AAGGTCAAACGGCAGGTCGAGATAATGATCCTCGAAAGCATGATTTTGCTCTGGGTCTAACACTTCTAACAAGGCTGCCGAAGGATCACCGTGAAAATCATTACCCAGTTTATCAACTTCATCCAAAATAAAGACTGGATTGATGGTTTTAGCTTGCAAAATACCTTTGAGAATTCGGCCTGGCATAGCTCCAACATAGGTGCGTCGATGACCCCGAATATCGGCTTCGTCGCGAACCCCACCGAGAGAAATTTTGGTAAATTTTCGTCCCAAGGCCTGAGCAATGGCTTGACCAATGCTGGTTTTACCAACTCCGGGAGGTCCGACAAAACACAAAATAGTGGGTAATTTAGCTTCTTGAGGAGATTTGGCTTGTTGCTGCTTGAGTTGGAGCACAGCTAGATACTCTAAAACTCGATCTTTGACTTCATCCAAACCATAATGATGCTTATCAAGACTGCGACTGGCCTTGCCCAGATTGACTTTAGATTCAGTTCTAATTCCCCAGGGCAAATCAAGAACCACATCCAACCAAGAACGAATGTAACCAGCCTCAGGATTGGCTCCGGACATTTGTTTGAGTCGTTTGAGTTCTTTTTTAATTCGAGCTCGAGTTTCGATTGGCAGCTTGAGTTTTTTGAGTTTTTGATCATACTCATGAGCTACTTCAGTTTCGTCATCCAAGTCTCCCAATTCTTTTTGAATCGTGCGAAGTCTTTCTCGAAGCACGCTTTCGCGCATGTGTTTGTCAAATTGAGCCTGGGTTTTGTGAACCACATCCTTTTCAATCTCCATGACCTTAATTTCATGAGCCAAATGACCAATCACTAACTTGAGCCGACTTCTCACATCCAAAGCTTCTAAAATGGCTTGTTTGGCTTCAGTTTTGACATTCAAAGTACTAGCAACTTGATCTGCCAGTTCTCCCTCGCTTACTCCACTCAAGAGTTTCATAAAGTTGAGAAACTCCACTGGTTTACCTAGTTGGATAGTTTGGCGAAAGATTTTTTGGAGATGCATTGATAGCGCAAACAGCTCATCACCTGGTTCCACTTGATCTGTTAACTTAATGGCTTGAGCAGTAATAAAAGGTTTGGCAGATACAAACTGAGTGATTCTTACCCGTCCAATCCCTCGCACTAGGGCACTCACACTATTCTCGGCTTTGAGAGTCCGCTCAATCACCGCCAATGTCCCAATGGTATAAAGGTCAGCTGGTTGCGGCTGACTGACTTTGGGGTTTTTTTGAGATAACAAAATGACTAGATTGCGACTTGATTTACTGGCTTGTTCAATGCCGTTGAGTGAGAGTTTGCGGCCAAAGGTTAAAACAGATTCAGTATGGGGAAACAACACGCCTTCTCTGATGGGAATCACTGGCAGGGTAAATTGGTTGCTGGGTAAACGCGATAACGACCCGGGTTTGGTTTCAGGCTGAATGGTATCGGCTTGGGGCTGATCGACTGTGGGCTGATCAGTGACTTGGGTTGAGATTGGTTCAGAATCAGAAGTCGAAGCAAGTGTCATGGTTAGCATTCTACCGTTGAGACTGCTAAAAGGCAAACCTAATTTCAGATATCAGTTGGCAGATGGCTGATGCCAGATACCTAATGCCAGATGTCAAAAAGTAGCAAAAATTCCAAAATCTGAGTCTACAAAGTCCGGTATCCGAAATCCGCCATCCGACATCCGATATTTGACCACTGTATTTCCGGTATCCGAAATCCGCCATCCGACATCTGAAAGGTGGGTGTACTACGATTCGAACGTAGGACCTCTGTCTTATCAGGACAGCGCTCTAACCATCTGAGCTATACACCCATCCGATATCTGTTATCAGACATCCGACATCTGAAACAGAACCCGATTATTGTAGCATAAAGTCTTTTTTCGTCAGGAGGTGAATTAGCAGTCTCTGCTTCACTCTGCTAATTATTCTCTCTTGAAGTACGGATTGATATATCAATTTTTTTTGCCCTAAAAAACTCTCCCTTGTCCAAGAATTATTCCCAGCATAAGATCTCAGGAGCCAGGTTGGTTACCAGTCGTTTCGACCAGGGTTCGGCGGAAGGATTAATTTCATACCAGTTACTGCTTCCTGAGAGAACAGTGCCGGATAGCCCAAAAAACAAGACTCTACCTTGAGCGTCAGTTGGAACTGTTTGGCTCACCGGAGAAGCTAAATCAGCTTGGGGTACATAACCCAGCTTAAGTTTGAAATCTAGGTAACCTAAAGAGTTGAGGACTCCAAAAGCATTTCGAGATCGACCGCTACTGATGCTGGCAAACTGGTGCTCAAGAGCGTATTTTTGAAAGAAATGGTCGACTACAGCCCCAATGGAGGAATTACTCCGGCCAGCTAGGTCAAGTCGGTCACTGGCCTTAAAAGCCAAAACAATTTTGTCGGCCTTAACTCTGATAATCCCGCTAGCTACCAGTTGTTGTTGACGGCGAAACCACAGACCTAGAAGTTGATCGCCCTGACTTTGGCGTTTTAGAAACCAAGAGGTATTGGCTAAACAGTCAAAGCCTTTTTCGGCCATTTTGGCACGATAATATGGCAACCAGGCTTCAAACTGAGTTAGTTCAAGAGGCTCGATTGCCCAAGTAATTTGATTGGCGGTCAGATAAGTTTCAGCTCGAGCCAAAAACTTTCGTAGCGATTGACTTCGCAATTGGGTAAGTGGGTCTTTGGCTGAGGTAGGATAGATCCAACTAAGCCTTTCAGGGCGGGATAATTGGAACTGAGTTAGATCGAGTAAATTGTCAGACATCAGAGTCTTATTATATAACGCCGGGATAACTTTTCGCTTCAAAAGCTCCAAAAAAAACCGCCCTTGAGGCGGTTATTTGACTTAAAAAAGCGAAGCAGACAAAGTTTTTGTGGCAAACACGGTGATAGAAAACGGCCTAGATATGGTGATCATAGGACTTTTTTTTCAGGCCGGTCACCCGGCCAGGGAGATAGGGGGTCGTGATACCCCCACCCATTCTCCTTAGAAAGGAGGTGATCCATCTGCACCTTCCAGTACAGATACCTTGTTACGACTTAGTCCTCATCGCCAACCTCACCGTAGAAGGGCCTATCTCTTGCGAGTTTAGGTCACCCGCTTCGGGTGCTGCTGACTTTGCTGGCTTGACGGGCAGTGTGTACAAGGAGCGAGAACGTATTCACCGCAACCTGCTGATTTGCGATTACTACCGATTCCAACTTCATGAGGGCGGGTTGCAGCCCTCAATCTGAACTGAGGGGCCGTTTAAGGATTGGCTCCACCTTGCGGTATTGCAAAACCTGTTGTCGGCTCCATTGTAGGATGTGTGTAGCCCTAGATGTAAGGGACGTGCTGACTTGACGTCGTCCTCTCCTTCCTCCCTGGCAAAGCCAGGGCAGTCTCGTCAGACACTTGTAACTGACGATAAGGGTTGCGCTCGTTACCGCACTTAAGCGGACGTCTCACGACACGAGCTGACGACAACCATGCAGCACCTGAACTAGTGTCCTTGTGGGTAGTTCCGAGTTTCCTCGGAATTTCACTAGTCTGTCAAGCCCTGGTAAGGTTCTTCGGGTTGCGTCGAATTAAACCACATGCTCCGCTGCTTGTGCGGGCCCCCGTCAATTCCTTTGAGTTTTAGCCTTGCGGCCGTACTCCCCAGGCGGGGTGCTTAATGCGTTAGCTTCGGC
>DOZC01000025.1 GCA_003518205.1 Minisyncoccota bacterium
TTTACTATTATCGAAGAAAGAGCCAAAGTTTATGCTCACTTTTTAGAGAAAAATGGTTTTTATAAAGCGGGTATTCACATCGATCGATTTGGCCAAGGCAGATCTGGCATTTTCTTTAACTCCAAACCAAATTCTGAGTTTTTGTCTACAGCTATTGTCGAAGCGGGTTAATTTTTTTTTAGGTAGTTTCGCCAACTTTGGCGACAAAAGCCTGGTAGACTACACTGGCCAAATCATAATTCTGATTTGAGAAAGATATTTTGATAGTTCCACTTTTCAATAAACGCAAAACCATTGATGGCGTTAAAAAACTCAAAAGAATTACTCGCAGTACGGTTTTAATTTTAGAAACAGCTGAGTCTCTGGGAATTAAATGGGAAAAAATCAACTATACCGATCTGTTTAAATTGAGTTATCAGAACGAAGTCAAATATTTCCACGCTCAAGTTCCCTCGACTACCACCGAATTTGCCTACTACTGTTGTAACAATAAACGAATTTCGAAAAACTTACTCGAACAAGCAGGATTATCAGTTAGTAAGGGGTATCTGATCAAAACCGATGACTCTCAAGAGTATCGACTAAGTTTGTTTGCGGATCTTCAAAAACCCGTGGTGGTGAAACCGGTCGATGATTTTCAGGGCAGAAATGTTTATCTGAATCTCAAAACCGCCGCCGAGTTTTTGCACGCTGGTCAGGAAATTTACGATCATTACGGTCAGAAAAAAGTTGATTTGCTGGTGGAACAAATGTTTTTTGGTGATGAATACCGCATTTTGGCCACCAGGGAAAAAATCCTGAGTGTTATCAAAAGATTGCCGGCCAACGTCACTGGTGATGGTGTGTCCACAATTGAAGCCTTGATTAATTTAAAAAATCACCAACCCATTCGCCAGAAAATCGGCACCTACAACCTAATTGAAGTTGATGATCAAATCAACACGTTTTTAAAAAATCAGCAGTTTGATTTGCAAACGATTTTACCGATTCAAAAAACCATCTTTTTGAGACCTCATTCTTCCTTAGATATTAGTTTGGGAGGGGACACTATTGATGTAACTGATCAAATTCACCCCAGTGTGGCGGAAATTGTCCAAAAAATCATGAACTGTGTCCCTGGTCTTGCTCTGACGGGCATAGACTACATGACCAAAGACATTCAGAGCCAACAAACGACTGATCAATATGTGGTGGTCGAAATTAACTCGTCACCGAGTTTGGACTGGAATGAGTTTCCGCTTCAGGGGCCGCATCGCCACATTGCCTTCGAGTTTTTGAAAATTATGTTTCCAAATTTGGTGAACGTTGAGGATAAGGTTGTCAGCGGTAAAACCGTAGAATGATAAGTTGATGTTAAAGATACCTGAGTGATAAGATGACTGAGTAATAGTTTTTTGAAAGTTAAAATGGATAGATCGCCTCGCTCTAGATTTTTACCAAGAGGTTGGGGTTTGGGTGGCAACTCACCTCCCCCAGTAAGGAATCCTGAACTTGAAGTTCTCACGCAACAATTTTTGGCTGAAATTCCAGCTAGAACAGCTGTGGCTCAGGATATAGCTGGAAGTCAAGGAGAGTTGGCGAAAATAACAGCCAAAAACAGAAAAATCGCGGCGGCAGAGTTTATGCAGCAGGAAAAGAGAGCTTTAATGTTAAAAATTCAAGCTTTAATTGAAAAATTGCTAGCGGCGTCATAAGCCAAAAGAAATTGGCAGCTTGATTCATTTTGTGAGATAGTAGAGTTATGGAAAATCCATCGCTTCAATCTTCCCAAACTCCAGTTAGATTAGCTTTATTGAGAGGTAAATTAAAACCACTACTATTCATAGCGGCGGGAGTAATTTTGCTCGGAGCAGTCGGAATAGGTGGCTACTACTTGGGATCACAAAAGTTTTTAGAAACGTGGCAGCTCTCAAAAAAATCTTCACCAGCTAGCTCCAAAACTGCGCCCGACGGTACTGCCACGCCAGTTGAAGAGGTGGAAAGACCGGTTTGCCCGGCCGAAGAAAAGGTTTGTGATGATGGCAGTGTGGTGGGTAGGGCTGGACTGGACTGTGAGTTTGTGGCTTGTCCGTGATAACAAAAATATGGCCACCAAAAAAGCCACGATTGATTTTTTACTCGACCAGTTGAATCACCATGCTGGCGTGACTGCTCGCGCCATGTTTGGTGAGTATGCGCTGTATTGTCAGGGCAAAGTTGTAGCTTTGGTGTGTGATGATGAATTATTTCTCAAACCCACTCAGGCAGGTAGAGAGCAATTGAGCCAGTTGGGTGAAGTGATCGAAAAACCTCCCTATCCTGGAGCTAAACCCTATTTTTGGATTTCTGGAGATGATTGGGATGATGAGAAAAAACTGAGCCAACTGATATTGGTTACAGCTCAAGAATTGCCATTACCCAAGCCAAAAAAGCCATCACCTAAACTTAAAATGAGGCGCCATTGAAATACATATCACATACGTCAGGCAAATTTCATTAAGAGTGATATTCTACAAATCACTAGGTGAGGCCTCAAGAAAACTCATGAGAATTGGTGACGATTGGTGGGGGAGGTTCACCTTCATTATTTTTTTTTAGCTTGCCCTATTGAAGTGATTGCCTGAACTGGTGTAAATCAGCGATTATCTCAGTTGGAAAATTATATGGCACAACCACAAAACGGTGAAGCTGACAAAAAAGCAGAAATAGCGATGTATATTGCTAGTTCTTTCAGTAGTTTATATCCTGCTTTTACAGCCACATTAATTAGAGAATTCCCCCAAATTAGAGCTAGTTTTTCACAATATGATGATCACATGCCGTTGCCAGTTGTTGGTCGGGCTGAAAGACTTATTGCACTTCTAGCTTTAACCGGCAGCACCTGGGCTAAAGCGCTGCTAAATATATATGATCTTGGATATTTTACTCAAGAAAACACTGCGGTTGAACCTAATGTTGATGATTTGGTTATTTTTGCACCAGTATTTGAAACCAGAAAAGATGACAATGATTTTAAGGTTGATCCTGAAGATCCAGATAAAAATTTAGCGGTAGTTCCGGCAGTACCAAGTTTTACCAAACCCTTGGCTGAGATGGTGGCAAGAGTTGCTAGAACAAAAACTTTAGTAACTTTGGATTTACATAGTCATAAATTTGTAAATCAACTGAAAGAACTTGGAGTTGAAGTTATCAACTTAACAGCGGCGTTTGAGTTATATGATGAACTAGAAAAACGCGGTTTGTTAAAACCGAATTTAGAAAATGTTTTTGTCGGAGTCGACTTTGGGAATTTGCCTCTAATTCTAAAACTTAAAAAAGTTTTAAAAATTCCAATAACTCTAATAGCTCTAATTTGGAAAATTAGACATCCTGTTAGCAAAGAAGGCAAAACCCGCACCGAACATAAATTAATTTGGGGAGATGTAAAAGGAAAAAGAGCGCTGGTATTTGATGACGTAGCGAGTAGCGGCGGGACTTTGTTAACTATGGCAAAGTTGCTAATAGCTGAAGGCGCAAAGGAGGTTTTAATTTGCGCTATCCATCCAGTTTTTGCTGGTCGCGATTATTACAAAACCTTGTGTGAATTATTAGCTATACCTCAGGTAAAAGTGGTTATGACCACTGACTCTATACCGCTACAGAGACCAGAAGAAAGTTCAGGACAGCGAGATGATAAAGATTTACCATATGTGAAAATTCCAGGAGAGATCGAAGGCCAAAGTGAGCTTAGGGAAGTCATAATGCACCCGATTGAGCCATTTGTGGGTGTGATAATTCAGGCATTGATGACTACGCGTACTGCTGAGGAAATTAAAAAAATTTTGGAAAAATACATTGTAGAATTGCGTGATCCAGATCAAATTATTTTCGAACTCACCGGTCAAGAATTCAAAAATTTAGTTGATCCAAAAACAGGAAAAAAACTTCACAAACCTGAAGTGACAGCGGTATATCGTGAGGGTGGTCTGTATGAACCCCTACCACCCTCAGCTAGCGATCCTCTCCCTTGGCCTTTTTCTCCAGAGACCCTTCAAGACTCTGCCGAATGACTCGATTGATGGCTCCAGATAAAGCTTCAGCTGTTTTGGGGGCATTCCAAACTTTTTCAGGTTTTTGAAAATGTTCAGGTTTTAATTCACTCGGATCCACCATAGTATATTCCCGTCGATGCAAATCATGTTTTTCCAAAAGAATCGCCACTCTCTCTTGGAGAGCCTGTGGCACGCAAACTACTTTGGTGAGATGAAAGTTTTTAATGGCGTTGACGAGATTATTAACTTCATTTTCGCCGCGAGGATAGAGAAAAACTGTGGGAATAAACAAGCCTTTTTGTTGAAGTTGGCACAAATGCATGACTTGTTCAGAAGGGTAGGCAATAAAATTGGGTGGGTTTTGAGGATCAGCCTCAGCCAAAGTGTGATAAAACCAGGCGTTATCAGTTACCAGAGTTGGGGCGTGACCGTTTTGGGTGAGACTAGCAGTTAAGGCAGTCACTAATGCCGGATCTCCACCACTACCAGATAATTTAATCAAAGTTCCAGTGTGGGGTGCCAAAGTTTCCGGCTGGTCATAGGCTAGACTCAAAATGTTGGGATCGACCAGATGGATTTGGGACTCTGGAATTCCAGCCTCCAGGAGTTTGAGATAAATTTCCAGAGTCCAAACAAAATGATGCAGCAAGGCATTGGCAGATTTTTGAGGATCAAATTTACCCAGAGTATCTGGATATGTTAAGCCGATAAATTCTGGCACCAGTAAACCAAAGGTTTTTAAGAGTTGTTGATGTTGTAGTAACCAAGTGGCGGCTTCGGCGGTCATGTCTTGGGGAGTTAGGATGGCCAGGCGCTTAGTACCTTTAGCCTGAAGTTCCAAAATTTTGGCAAAGATTTGGAGTCTAATCACAGAGCAAAGGATTTTTCCAGCCAAGGAATTTCTGGCCTTAACTGAGGTTTCAGAATATTTCACCGAGAGACTAGCTTGATGAGACATCCGCTGATGGACCAAGTTGGCAGCCCAAACTAGGGGATTGTTAAGTAAGTCTAGGAGGTTTTCCCAGTTAATTGGAGTCTTTGTTGTGGCCTCATTCAGCTCTAATTCCGCAAAAGTACTTTTTTGGGTATTAACATTACCAGCTCCAATATCTGGAACTGGACCATAAAGAACAGCTTTTTCTGCCTTATCAGTTGGTTGAGATTCGAAAGCAGCTGATTGAGTGACCATTTTTTCTAAATCAATTAAAAAAAACCGACTGGCTAATTAAAATAATTATAAGCCTTCAGAGTGATAAATTTTCCAGCAAGAAATGATTCTGGCTGACGGCTGATAATACCAATGATTACTGAAAACTTTCAGCTTCTAGAGTTAATCCTCCTAAGTCGGCCTCGAGATCTTCCACAGAAACATCGCTAGCTTTGGCTTGACTGGGAGCTGCGCTGACTTTGGGTGAGGTTTCGGCAGCAGCCCCATCAGTCCCGGCAGCCCCGGCAGTACCAGCACCAGTGGCTGCCCCAGTATCACCAGTATTAGTGGTTGGGCTAGTGGCAGCGGGCTGAGTTTCAATTTCAGTAGAGCTGGGAGACTTGAGCAGGCTGTAACCAGCCAACGCAGTGCCGCTCAGGAGTACAATGACAGCTAGAATTAAAAATCGTGACATAATATTCCTTTATTTTAATAGGTATAGTGGGCTTGGGTAAGATTAGCTTTTAGCCGCAGTTTTTAAAGCTGCAACTACAGTTTTCAAATCCTTTAAAACTTGACCAAAGGCAGTCTGAGCTTTTTTTACGGCTTCTTTGGCAGCTTGAGCTGCGGTTTTTTGTTCAGACCAATCAGCGGGTTCAACAGCTCGAAGTTGAGCCACAGCATCAGCACCCAAGGCTTTGGCAGTAGCCAAGTCTGTTTTGGCGGTGGCGATGGCGGCTTCAGCTTCAGTGACAGTTTTACCCTTTTCTTTGAGTTTGGCAGCGTGAGTTTCAGCTCGGCTTATCCAAGCATTGAGTTTTTCCTCATGTTTGGCAAAGCGTTTTTCGACTCGATCGGCAATATTTTCCAAAATGTTATCTCGGCGTTCTCCGCGACGTTCTTCACGATTTTCTTGGCGCTCTGCTTGATTTTCAAGAAATTTTTCTTTGGCGTCAGAAAAAATCGAAGCTTGAGCTAGGCTGGAGGTTTGTAATAAGAGGACGGTGCCGAAAGCGGCAGCGGTGAGAAGTTTATGGGTCATATTTCCTTTCTGGCCAAGCCAGATATTTAGTATTATTAGGTAACTTTTAACTAGTTCACTTCTAAAGCGCTTCAACTTCCTGCCAAAGTGGGTCTGAGGTGAAACTTTGATCTAAATCGGTTAATTGATGACTTAGGTCGGCGGTGGCGATTTCAGTTTGAATTCTGGGAGTGAAGTAAAAGCTTCCCAAACTAACTAAACTCACCAAACTTACTCCGGCCAACCAAACATTCAAAGTTGTTAACCAATGACGTTTTTGGATCCGAGTTTCCAAATTACTCCAAACCCGCTCACGCATAGCAGCAGAAGGAGCGCTAGCTTCAGAGTCAAAAATGGCAGATTCGAAAGTTAAGTTTTTCATTCAGGAATATAGTGTCGAGGAGGTTACAGTTTAAGACTAAACTAGGGGAAAATCTGGAAAAAAACGTCTCAGTTTGGCAATAGCTCGATGAGTAGTGACTTTAACCGCGCTTTCTGAAAGCCGGAGTTTTTTGGCAGTTTCAGCCACACTCAAGTTTTTGAGATAACGAGACTGTAAAACCCCAACCTCAATAGGTTTTAGGTGCTCAAAAAGCCGGGGTAATAAAATTTGAGCTTGAGAATCCTGGTCTGAATCCAGCCAGTCATCAGTGTCTGCGGCTTCAAGCGAATCAAATAAAGGAGCCTGAGGCAAGCGCTGTTTTTGGCGAATCCAACGAGCGATCTGATTTTTGGCGATAGCATAAAGCCAATTGCGAAATTGAGCCGTTGAGCGAAATTTGGGTAATTGTTGGTGAACGGCCAAAAACACGACTTGAGTCAAATCTTCGGCGGTGGCTGAATCCAGAGTTTGCCAATAACAGAACCGGTACACCGGCTCAAAATATTTGTCATATAAAGCTCGAAATCCAGTTAGATCACCAGCCTGAGCCAACTTTACCCAAGCTTCATCTGGATCAACTTTGGCGGCAGTAGCGGCCATCAGAGTTGGAATTTCAGGAGTGTCAGGGGTGATCACGAGAGTCATTTTATCACTAGAGTACAATGGAGTCAGTGAAAGGCGAATTATGTGTGGGATTTTTGGGATTGTGAAAGCCGAAAAAACTCCGGTAGCGGAGCAAGTTTTGGCCGGATTGAAAGTTTTGGAGTATCGAGGCTATGACAGTTGGGGAGTGGCAGTGGCAGTGGGTGAAAAAATTCAAGTCAGTAAGCAAATTGGGAAAATCGGAGCCGCCAAGGTCACAGATTTACCTGATAGCACGGTGGGGCTGGGGCACACTCGGTGGGCAACTCATGGCGGAGTGACACAGGCCAATGCTCATCCTCATTTAGACTGTACTGGCACAGTGGTGGTGGTGCATAACGGCATCATTACCAACTATCAATCACTCAAAATCGAGTTACAAACTGCTGGGCATCAATTTAAGTCCGAAACTGATAGTGAAGTTATGGCTCATTTAATTGAAGTCGAACTAGCTACTGGAGTTTTGTTACCAATTGCTGTTCGCCAGGCTTTCTTGAAGCTGGAAGGTCAAAATGCCTTGGTGGTGTTTCAGGCTGACGGTCAACAACTAGTGGCGGTGCGCCAAGGTTCACCTTTGGTGATTGGACTGGGGCGGGATCAGCAATGGTTAGCCAGTGACCCGGCGGCATTGGTGGGGCAGGCAGAGCGAATTATTTATCTTGAAGATGGCGAACTGGCGGTGTTATCACCTCAACAAGTTACCATTAGCTCAGTGGAGACTGGTAAGAAACGACCCCTGCGATCTGAAGCCTTAAACTGGACACCTCAGGCGTTGGACAAGGGCAAATTTGCTCACTTTATGCTCAAAGAAATTCAAGAACAACCGGCCATTTTGGAACAAGTAGCAGCCGTGGGAGGCCTAGCCTTGGCGCCAGTGGCCGAAGCTATCCGCCAGGCAGATCAGGTTTTTTTGCTAGGGTGTGGTTCGGCAGGATTTGCGGCGGCCATTGGAGCTCATTGGCTTCGCACCTTGGCTCAAATTCCAGTCCAGGCAGTGGTGGCTAGCGAGTTTGACACAGTCATGCCGTTGGTAACAGCCAAGACCGTGATTTTAGCTTTATCTCAATCTGGTGAAACCATGGATGTCTTGGTGCCAGTTACAGCAGCCAAAGCTAAAGGCGCCAGATTAGTAGCCATCACCAACGTCATTGGTTCGTCGTTAGCCAGACTGGCTGATTTAACTGTGCCGTTGTTGGCTGGGCCCGAACAGGCAGTGGCCACCACTAAGGCTTTTACCAGTAAATTAGCGCATCTAGCATTATTAGCCGAACTGATGTCTGGTCAGCTGGAAACGGGTCAAATCGCAGTCAGAACTGCCAGTCAAGAAATGGCGGCGATGCTAACCCCAGAAAATCTAGCTCAGGCCGAAATTTTTGCTCAATCTCTCAAGACAGCTGAACATTTATATGTGATTGGTCGAGGTACCTCAGGGCTTTTAAGTGCCGAAGTGGCTCTCAAGTTTAAGGAGACTGCTTATCTCCACGCTGAAAGTTTAGCAGCTGGAGAGTTAAAACATGGCACCCTGGCACTAATTGAGCCTGGCATACCCTGTTTGGTTTTAGCCAGTGAAACTGAAGTCACGGCCAGCTTGTCAGCAGCCGCTGAAATTACCGCTCGCGGAGGCCGAGTGATCTGGTTGGGACCAACCCCAGAAGCTACCACCAAAATTCCCGGTGAAGTGCCCTTTAATTTCCAACCCGCTGGACTCTTGAGTGGCTTACCCCAACTCATAGCCATGCAACTCACGGCTTATTATTTGGCACTCATCAAAAAAATTGATCCTGACAAACCCAGAAACTTGGCTAAAAGTGTTACGGTGGGGTAGGAAAGAAAGATCTAATGATTATTAACTTCATTAATTACTTTTGAGTTTTGATTAGGTCTTTTATTTCGGCATATTCTAATTGCCACTTTTTATATTCAAAATTAAGTGCCGATGCTTGTTTGTATAGTGGTGATTTATTTTTGTTAATCTCACTAATTTTTTCAATACACTCTTTTGCTTTTTCAGTCCAATTAAGCCCCTTTTTTAGAAACTTTGGCAAAATAATTTTTATGAAATCATTTTTAATGATACTATTAATTTTTGTTGAGTTTGAGTGATTCAGCTGTTTAATCTCTTTAGTTAGGGGATTGTTAATATCATTTTTAAAGTCTTCTTCCCAGTCATGTAAGTCATCAGCAAGTTGTTTTGCAGAAAGAAAGAATTTCCCAGACTTAAACCAAAGAGAAAGATCGCTGTCTTTTAAGGCTGAGTTATGTAGTAGACACCAATATGACCCTAAAAGATGGCCCAATGAACGAGCAGAAAATTCATCAACGTAATTTATAAAATTTTTTCTTTCTTTAGAATAACTTCTATAAAATTGTGCTGATTCCATTCTATTAAATACATCATTTACTTTTTTTAACCACTTTCTTTTTTTATTAGCATCTAAGAAATATCCCAGTTGAGTAATTTCATCTCTTATTTTAAGCAAACAAAGATTTGCGGCTGGAATTAGCTTATACGAGCAAGAGATTTTTTGATTGCTAGCTAGGTTGTATAAGCTATAAGCCGTCCATCCAAGAATACTCAAAATGCTAATTTTATTCCAATTTGATTGGGAAATTCTTTTATCATTTTTGTGTATTATTGACTCGGAGTTCTCCTTAGCAAAATATGTAATTTCGTTAGCTTTATCGTTTTTTATTAACCTAAAAACAGCACTTTCAATATATGGCCTCAAATTTGGTGGAGTTTTTTTTACCCAAGTAAGTGTGCATTTCGCAACTTTTTCTAAATCATTTATTGAAATAACAGGAATATTAATTTTTTTTAAGTTTAAGAGAATGTTCAGCGAATGGATAACCCAAGCTTCTCTTAATAGATTTGAAGAAAAATAGTTTATAGTTTTATCATTCTTGACTATTTCAATACAATATTTTTCTAGATTTGTGGTTTTATAAGAAAGAATTTTAGTTATTAAAAAATCAATTTTTTTATCACTGAGCATCTGAAAATTCGCTAAAGCAGATATTGCTTGAGTTACATCAAATGCTGATGAATTTTTTCTCTCAACTCTTTCAGTTAAATAATTGTAGATTTTTTGCCTTAATTTCACTGGTGGTTTCCACCACATCGAAAGCCAATAATAGGTTATTGAGTCGTTTAGATAAAATTTTGATTTAAACTCTCTTATGCAATTGTTATTGAAGTTACTTGTTAAGTTTTTCAATTCAATATTAAAGTTGTTTAAAACAGCTCCAATCAATGCATTAACAGTAGGATCAATGTTTTTCCAATCTCTTTCATTTGTTTTCCCCACACCAATCCAAGTATTGTATGGTCCGCCAGGTTTTATTTCACAATTAATTAAAACGTTTACTATTTTTGAAAT
This sequence comes from Minisyncoccota bacterium, assembly GCA_003518205.1. Classification (GTDB taxonomy): domain Bacteria; phylum Patescibacteriota; class Microgenomatia; order UBA1400; family PJMF01; genus UBA9650. The sequence continues at coordinate 10,583 of DOZC01000025.1, forward strand.
CGAATTACTCTTTTTAATATTATTTTTTAATAATGCCAAAATCGAAGTAAATGTTGTATCAAGGTCATCTGGTAAAGCTAATTTTGTTTTTCTTGAATAATAGTTCCAGGTGCCAAACCTTGATTCCTCAGCGAGAATTTTTTTAATTGAATAAGAAAGAAATATGTTTAATTTTTGTTTGTTCTCATGAGAAATAGTCAAA
>DOZC01000043.1:0-15418 GCA_003518205.1 Minisyncoccota bacterium
TGGCTTTAAAAGACAAAAAGACTAGTCAGAAAATTGTTGATGTAGTTGAGGCTGCTAAGGCCAAAATGTCAGAGACTGCCGGTAAGTTGCAAGATCAGGCTGAAGTCAAAAAAGCTGAAATAAATAAAAAATTGGCTGCAGTCAAAAATTATGACTCAGTTCACTAAAGAAACCACTACCACTCACACAACCAACGCTGATGTTGATGTGACAAACGTAGATTCAAACCCAGCCACCCAATCTCAAACTGTTGAATATTTAATTTATTTCTTTTTTGGTTTAATTGAAATATTATTAACTTTTAGACTAGTTTTGAAAATGGCAGGTGCTAGTTTAGCCAGTGGATTCGTCAGGGCAATTTATGGTGTAACAGGAATACTGATTTTGCCATTCGATGGGATTTTTCGCCGCTTTGCCACTCAGGGTTTAGAAACAACTTCCATTCTTGAGCCATCCTCTCTAGTGGCGTTGGCAGTTTATGCAGTTATAGCTTGGGGAATAGTTAGATTGGTCAGAATTAGTTCGGGTGAAAAACAAGCAGACTAAATAAACTGTGTTTTAACTTTGTGGTTTATCAATAGAGTACTTAATTTATTAAGGGTTTTTCTATGTTAATAATAATTTTACTGTTAATTTTGGGAGCGGTAATGGCATATATTTCAAAATTTAACGCCGTATTGGTGAATGTTAATCTTGGAGCCTATATTTTTAATGATATACCCCTATTTTATGTGATCATAGGATCCCTACTAATTGGCTTGATTTTGTCCTACTTGGTTTATTTAGTAGATTTGCTTTTTACATCATGGACACTTCGAGGCAAGGAAAATGAAATTAAAAAATTCAAAAAAGAAGTTTTAGAATTAACCAAGCGAATTCATCAACTTGAGCTAGAGAATGAAAAATTGAAACATAATCACCATCAAGAACCACAAGATGATAATGCGTTATGAAACTTTTTTTGGCTAAATTATGGAAAGCTCTCCATTTGCCCAAGGGCTTGCAGTTGTTGGCGATGAGATTTTTTCAAGATCAATTTTTGGTTGGAGTGACGGGAATCATTTTTAATGACAAAGCCGAAATTTTGTTATTTAGACATGTTTATCGAGCTCACGCTTGGAGTTTGCCAGGAGGGTATTTAAAATCTGGAGAACACCCCAGGGAAGGCTTGGAGCGAGAAATTCTGGAGGAATCTGGTTTGGTAGTCAGCGTAGATGAGATAGTTAAAACTAGAACTGACCGTAACACTGCCAGGTTGGACATTTGCTATGTCGGTCAATTAATTGGGGGCGATTTTAAAGCCACATATGAAGTAGCTGAATTTGGTTTTTTTAGGCCAGAAAACTTTCCACTGCTTCGGAAAAACCAAATCTTTTTAATCGATCAGGCTTTGACGGCTAAAAATCTTTTAGCAGAAATCTGAAACTAATATCAGTAGAATTCAAGTTATTTATGTCGGGGAGACAGGAATCTGCCCTCGTCAGGCGTGAATTTGAAAGTTACTTTTTGGGCCACGCCTGATCGGGTATTTGCCACGAGCTGATGCTCTTGGCTGAGAACCTAAATAGTTTTTCACCTTTAGCTACTCCAAGATATAAAAAAAGTCCAGATTTTCTGGACTATTTTTTATATGTCGGGGAGACAGGACTCGAACCTGCGACCTCGCGCACCCCATGCGCGCGTTCTAGCCATCTGAACTACTCCCCGAATTTGTGATCTAGTTTTCATCAGCCATTGTATCCTGAAAATTCGATTTTGCCAGCCAGAGGTCGCTGATTTAATGTGGCGAGTTGCTCAATTGCCCCAGGAAAAAATTGTCAGAGAATAAATTTCAGGAATAGTTCAGCATGTGCGAGTAAATTAAAGGTTAATATGAGTTTGAAACAAGTATCGAGTTGGGTTTCGGGTTTACTTTTCGCTCTAGTTCGTTATAGTTAACTCACCCCTGCTCAAGGAATAAAATTATGACCAAATTACCGGTCAAGTCCGAGAAAGAAATTATGCCTAAAGCTACAGTAGATTCAAAAGTCACCAAAGAACTTGAAACCAAAAACTCTGAACAAAAAGCGATTCGAGAAGCCAAGCTTCAGGCTGTTGGGATCGCGATGCAGCAAATCGACAAACAATATGGTAAGGGTTCAATCATGCGGATGGGAGAATCACTCCGGGATATGCCCAAGATTCCAGTGGTATCCACTGGCTCTTTAGCATTAAATCTGGCTTTAGGAGTGGGTGGATTTCCTCGGGGTCGGATTGTCGAGATTTATGGACCAGAGGCTTCTGGTAAAACCACTTTGTGTTTGCACGCCATTTCTGAAGTTCAAAAAGCTGGTGGTGTGGCGGCTTTTATCGATGTTGAACACGCTTTGGATTCAGTCAGAGCTGAAAAAATCGGAGTTGATCTAGATAATTTATTGATTTCTCAGCCGGATTATGGTGAGCAAGCTTTGGAGATTGCCGAAACTCTGATTCGCTCTGGTGGAGTTGATATTGTGGTGGTGGACTCGGTGGCGGCTTTAGTGCCCAAATCTGAGATTGAGGGCGAGATGGGTGATGCTCAGATGGGCACTCAGGCTCGACTTATGTCTCAAGCCATGCGGAAATTAACTGCCGCTTTGAGTAAAACCAAAACTTTGATTATTTTTACTAATCAAATCAGAATGAAGTTGGGTGTAATGTTTGGGAGTCCCGAGACTACTACTGGGGGTAATGCCTTGAAGTTTTACGCCTCTCTGAGGCTTGATATTCGCAAAATTGGCAATATTCAAGAAGGTGACAATGTGGTGGGAAGTCGCCATCGGGTTAAAGTCAAAAAAAATAAGATGGCTCCACCCTTTAAAATTGCTGAGTTTGATATGGATGACAATGGCATTTCTCGAGTAGGTGATGTGGTAGATATTGGTGCTGCCGAGGGAATTATCGAGAAAAGTGGCAGCTTCTTTAAGTACAAAGGGGAGGTTTTAGCTCAAGGTAGAGAAGCTACCAAAGTCAAATTAACAGAAAATCCTCAAATCATGAAAGAAATTGAGCGGGAGATTTGGCGAACAATTCAAGAAAAGGGAGGCGTCAAAACTGTGGTAACTACTACTAAAACCGACTAAAACTAAATCACTTTCCTGAGAGGTTTTTGAGGAAGTTTTACAAAACCTCCAAAGCCAGCTATAATCGGTCATACGTGATGGGTATGACACATCACTTGGGAATAAAATCACCAACCTTTGCGTTTCTGAAGATTTAAGTATATGACCAACATCTCACTCACCATTAGCCCAAATGCTCTTGGTTTGAATCGAGCCGCAGATTTCGCAACAGCCTGGGTTTAGGCTGGGTTTTTGGTTGGTAAATTTCTCAAGTTGTCTTACCCTTCCGATTAAGTAATCTAAAGGAAGGTAAATATGTCATTTTTTGGCAATCTCTCAACGCTCTTTGGCCAGCGCAATGGCTCTGATCTCAAGGCAGCTAAATCGTCCAAGCTTAAAACTCCAGCTCGGTCTCAGGTGTTGCCAGCTCCTTTGTTGCCTTCTCAACCAGATCACAACAAACTAAATCATTTAAAACCGGATCTCACAAAATCTGATTCCAGATTGAGCCATAAATCCCCAACTCCAGCTCAGTCAACCACTGCTCCCACTACTGCTCAGCTATCTCAATTTGAGTCTATGGCTCGGGAAGCTCAGGCTAAAGCCCGCGAGATTATTGTTGAGGCCAAGGATGAGGCTTTAATGATCAGATCTGAATCTGAGCGAAAGGCCAGACAGCAAGAACAACAGTTGGTCGAACAGCAACGATCTTTGGAACAAAAGCTTGACAAACTCGATGAAAAATTGGGTCAGATTACTTCCAAAGAAGAACTGGTTCAACGCGACAAAGTTGAGCTCGAGCGCCAAAAACTGAGTGTCGAAGACACCAAAAACCAAGTGATTAAAAAACTGGAAGAAGTGTCTGGTTTAACTCGCAACGAAGCCAAAAAGACTTTATTGGAAAACTTGGAGAAAAAAATTCGGTCAGAATCAGCTCAATTGATTCGACAGGTTCAAGAAGAAACTAAACAGGAAGTGGATGAAAAAGTTCAGGAAATTTTAATTGATGCCATGAAACATGGAGCTACCGAATATGTGGCTGAGTACACTGTTTCGGTGGTGACCATTCCCAATGAGGAAATTAAAGGTAAGATTATTGGCAAAAATGGCCGGAATATTCACACTTTTGAGCGATTCACCGGAGTAGACATTGATTTGGACGCTTCGCCCAATGAAGTTAAGCTCTCCTGTTTTGATCCGGTGCGACGGGAAATTGCCAGGGTGGCTTTGGAACGGTTGATTAAAGACGGCCGAATTCAACCAGCTCGAATCGAGGAAGTGGTTGAAAAAGTCAAAACCGAGATGGAAAAGGTAACTTTTGAAGCCGGGAAAAATTTATGTCATGCTGTGGGAGTTTTCAATGTTCCCACGGGTTTAATGCAGCTTTTGGGTCGGTTCAAATATCGGTTTTCCTATGGTCAAAACTTGGTCACTCACACTATTGAGGAGACCAAAATCGGCACCAAACTCGCTCATGAGTTAGGACTAAATGTCAACATTGTTAAGTTAGGGTGTTTGCTGCACGACATTGGCAAAGTGTCTGAAGATCAAGATGATAATCATATTGCGCTAGGAGTGCGAATTGCTAAGAAATTTGGCTTGCCACAGGCAGTGATTGATTGTATTGCTCAACATCATGAAGACGAACCCTTCTCAGGTCCAGAGCAGATGGCAGTTTATATTGCTGATGCTATCTCTGGAGCTCGTCCTGGAGCTCGTTACGAAAATCTCGAAGAATATGTCGAGCGACTTCAGAGCTTGGAACAAATTGCGACTAGTTATCCTGAGGTCAAAGAAGCCTATGCAGTTCAAGCCGGTCGTGAGGTTCGAGTTTTACTGGAGCCAGAAAAATCAAAAGATGATGATGTGACAGTTTTGGCAGTCAAAATTCGCGATGAAATTCAGGAAAAAGTGGTAGTTCCAGGCAGTGTTAAAGTCACGGTGATTCGTGAAAATCGAGCTACCGAAGTCGCCAAGTAACTCAATTAACAAAAATAACTAGCCAAGTTGACTCTCCCGAGAGTACAATATCATGAGCATATGCAAACAGTTCTATTGGTAGCCCAAATGGTAGTAGCGATTTTGATTATTGGTGCAGTGCTACTGCAGGCTCAAGGCAACGGCTTTGGGGCAGCCTGGGGCGGTGGAGGTGAGACTTTTCATACTCGCCGAGGTATTGAGCGAGTGGTGTTTTACTTTACTATGGTCGCGATTGGGCTTTTTGCCGTAATCTCGCTGGCTGTAGTGGCTCGTTTAGTTTTTTGGAAGTTTTTTTTGTTTATCGGTGCCTTCACCAAAAAAAATGGTTGGGGTTTTTTTTCCTCATTGATTTTTTNNGTTAAGTTATGCGAAAGTTTTATTGGTATACCGTTGCTTACACCAAAAAACATGGTTGGGTTTTTTTAGCCTCATTGATTTTTGCGATTGCGCTTTTTGCTGGTTTAGTTCCGGTTTTAAGTCAGATTTTGGTTCGCAAACCACGAGAATATATTGGGATAGTTGGTCAATATTCTCTGTCAAACTTGCCGCCAGAAATTAAAAAGACCTTGAGTGTTGGACTGACCAAACTTGAAGATGACGGCGCAGTCAAACCGTTATTAGCCGAACGCTGGGTGGTTGAGGATGATAATAAACGCTATCGGTTTGTGCTCAAGAAAAAAATTACTTGGCAAGATGGTAAAGAGCTCGAGCCCACTGATATTAAATACAATTTTTCAGATGTTGAGACCCTGACTACTCCCAATGATGTGATTTTTAAATTACCAGATGTTTTCGCGCCTTTTCCCAGCATTGTGAGCGAGCCGATTTTTCGACTAAGTACCGAAAAACAGTGGTGGTTTCTTGAACGACCAACTCTGATTGGCATTGGGGAATATCGAATTGTTGATTACACTCTTAAGGGTAATTGGTTGAATGAATTGGTGGTGGATGGACCGGATAAACGCCTGATTTATCGATTCTATTTGACCGAAGACGATGTCGTCTTGGCTTTTAAGCGAGGTGAGGTAGACGTGCTAGCCAACTTGGCTACTTTGCGGGATATTGCTACTTGGAAAACCACCACCACTAAGAAAAAACTTCAAACCGATCGCTATTTGGCTGTATTTTTCAACACTGCTCAACCCAATTTAACTAAAAATGTGCGTCAAGCTTTGGCCTACGCTTTGGAATTGCCCGAAAATGAAGCTCGGGCAACTGGTCCGATTAATCCCCAGTCTTGGGCTTATTTAGCTGGCGGCAAAGTTTATGATTATGATTTGGCGCGAGCTACTGAGCGGCTTTTAGATTCTCCTCCGTCTGAGCCATTGAATTTGGAATTAACCACCACCTCAATTTTTGCCGACCAGGCCGAAACCTATCGCCAACAATGGGAAAAACTTGGTCAACAAGCCTTTGAGGCTTGCCAGCAGAAAAAAACTGCCAAAGATAAAGTCGCAGAAAACTGGATCTGCGAAAATCTTCAGATTAAAATCACTCTCAAAATCACTAACTTTCCTGATACCGGCAATTATCAACTTTTGCTGATGGGTCAACAATCTCCCGTCGATCCAGATCAATATTTCCTTTGGCACTCCAGTCAATCCACCAACTTCACTCACTACAAAAACACTCGAATTGATAGCTTGCTCGAAAAGGGGCGGCAAACTTTGGATCAGACCGAGCGACAAACAATTTACCAGGAATTTCAACAGTTTTTACTTGAAGACCCGCCCGCAATTTTTCTGGAGCATCTCTATACTTACGAAGTCAGACGTAAGTAAGTCTTTTAAACTACTTTTCGACCCACTAATATTAGATCGTGGTGACCCCAAACTTTTGCCAAAATTTCATCCAAGATATGAAACCAGCTCACTAGTGGGCCGCGAATGAATTTAATTAGAATTCCCAAAGGCAAGATAAAGAGCAGCATTCGCAGTGGGCCTTCAGTTTGAGTCAGTGAGACAATTTTCCAGGTTTCGACTGGAAATAATTTTTGCAGCGAAATTTCGTCATAAATTGCTAAATGACCCGCAACTTGATCGGGTTTTTCCAAATATCCGTGATGGCGGAGCCAATTGTGGGCATAGGGGGTGGTGAGTATTAGGTGACCACCGGGCTTAAGATTGATTGCTAATTTTTTGACAAATTCCGCTGGTTGAGGCACGTGCTCAATAATTTCACTAGCTAAAATTAAGTCAAATTGGCCGAGGTTGGAGCTGAGTTGTTGACAGTGGAACTTGAGATTAGTGAGATTGAGGGCCTGTCTGGCTACTTCTGCTTGAGAGATGGCGCGAGCCGATAAATCTAAGCCCACAACTTGTTTGACACCTTGAGCTGCTAAAAATAAACTCAAAGTTCCCACTCCACAACCAACATCGAGAACTCGCAGATTTTTAGGCTGAGTCAAAAAAGGCTTGAGAGCCCTAAGGTGGAAAAAGTAAGTAAAGTTTTGAACTGAAATAGGTTTAATGACTCCGCGCCAATTAGCGTGACCTCGATTTTGGTGTTGGTGATAGGCATCGTAGAAATTGGAATTGCTAGCGGGTGATTGAGCTTGGGTCATAGAGTGTAAACCAGAGGCGACTGGGATTGAGCCACTGGAATTCCTAAATTGTAACAGTTCAGCCAAATTTCAGGTCGAACTGGTTTACTAACGACATGAGATGGAAATTTTGGCACCAGCTTTTTTTAGTGATTTTTATTTTATTTTTTAATTTGTTTGTGACTCGAGTCAGAGCCGTAGAATCTCCCGGCACCTATGTTTTCAGTGAGGATTTTTCAATGGGGTTGGGTAATTGGCAGGTGGCTAGAGGCCAAACCTCAATGTGGCAAGTGATAGATGGGGTTTTAGAAGGAAGAGTTGACACTGGTGGGACTATCACCGAACTGGTGCCCATTGATGCAGTTTGGCAATCTGATTGGCGAAATTATGAGTTAGAACTGGATTTATTGCCAGCCGCAGGAGTAGATCGCAATTTGGCGTGGGGTTATCAAAATCCTCAAAATTGGTATGAAATTCATTTTTTACCGAGTTTTTTTGAGCTGGCTCGACTTCGAAATCAAAACGTCACTTGGAGTGAATCGGGAAATTTTATTCTAACTTCCGGAGTGTGGCATCATTTGAAACTCTACACGGCGGGTGGAAGTCATAAATTGTGGGTGGATGGGGTTTTAGTTTTTGATTTGGCCGATCCTGACTATGAGGGTGGTTTGGGTAAGCCTGCCTTAAAAGTTGGCACTGGTTCGGTTTTCCCCACTGTTGTCAAATTCGATAATGTGTCGGTGCGATTGGTGTCTGATCCTCGAGAAATCTTTTTGCCGGTTCCGGCTGTGCGTCAAGATGACCCGGTCTGGGCTATGGCTGAATATGACAGCGCCCTGGCTTGGTCAGGGACAGCTCCAGTCACTATTGAGCGTTGGGGTTGTGCCTTAACCTCGGCCGTAATGCTCTTGCGGTTTTATGGTTTTGAAAAACTACTCGATGGCACGCCAATGACGCCGGCGAGTTTGAATCAGTGGCTTTTGACGCAGGTTGATGGTTATTTGGGACATGGCTGGGTCAATTGGGTAGCTTTAGTCAGATTAACTCGTGAGCTTCGAGAAACCTGGAGTACTTTGTCTCAACCACTACCACAGCTTCGTTACGCTCGTCAGGGATGGGCTGATTGGCTGACAGTGGGGAAAGAGCTGATTTTGCAGCAATTGACGCAGGGGCGACCAGCAATTTTGGAGTTACCAGGCCATTTTGTGGTGGCTCATGGATCTAATTTTGATCAAACTCAATTATTAATTCGTGATCCAGCCAGTTCTGTCACAACTTTAGAGCAACTTAATGTTGCAGCCACATCAGCGCGACTTTGGCAACCAAGTTATGATCCGGAGCTCATGAGCTTGAGTTATTGGGTGATTCTCATTCCTCGAGGTTTGAGAGTTAAATTATTCGACGACTTAGGAGTGCCGGTCACAAACTGGTGGTTGAGTCAAGATGCGCCAGGAACTTTGGGAATCGATCAATCTCAAATTAACCCACTTTCTTGGCAGGTTTTGACGGTGCCCCAGCCACCCCAGGCTCAAAAAATTCGCCTCGAAATAGCTCGAGCCACAGGCGATCCTGAGCAAGATGGAGCTGAGTTTTGGCCGGCCGAAGCGATGATCAATTTGCCATTTTGGCAACCTTTAACAGTTAAGTTTTTGCATTATGATGATCAAGCCGAAGTTCGTGTCAAGGAATTGACAGTTAGAGCCATTGAAACGCCTCAAGTTTGGGAGTTAGACTTTACTTATCCCGCCGAACCCATGGCAAAGTTGCATTGGAGTTGGTTTCAGTGGCGAGAAATGGTGCGGCAGTCGACTGAACAGCAACTTCTACCACCTCCAGCTGCTGCCAAACTTAACTATGTGGCGGCTTTGGCTCAAGCTATGGAAACAGTTCAACCAGATCAACTCACTAACTCCATCACTAATCAACGCTACGGCCGCTGGCTAATTCGAATTTTAGCCCAAACCCAAACCCAGTGGCCAGAATCCACAAATTTAACCGCTATCGATTTTTTACACCAATTACTTCAAGACTGGCTGCAGCTTCCAACCGACGTTTCTCTACCAATCGAACCATCCTTACCAATCGAGACTCCCTTGCCACTTCCACCGTAGTCTTTGCCATTTTTCAGAACTGGAGCGAGGCATCACGATTTTCCAGATATACCGGGTATAATATTGGTTATGTTTGCTCAGGATTCAATTTGGACTTCGCTCCAATTACCCATCATTGCGCTGTCACCGATGGATGGAGTGACTGACGTGCCATTTCGAACTATTACCAAGAAATATGGTCACCCAGATTTGATTTTTACCGAATTTAGCAGCGCCGAGGGTTTGGGTCATGGTGCGAGCGAGTTGCTCAAAGAATTTCGTTATACTCCGGATCATCATCCAATTATTGGTCAAATTTACGGCACAACTCCAGAATTTTTTCGTCAAAGCGCAATTCTACTTTGTGAATTAGGATTTGACGGTGTTGATATTAACATGGGGTGCCCGGCCAAAAATGTGGCCCACAGCGGAGCTGGAGCTGCGTTGATCAAAACTCCTCAATTAGCTCAAAAAATTATCAAAGCCACTCAACAGGGCGTAGCGGAGTGGCAAAATGGCGCCACTTTAGCAGATTGTCCGGATTTTACGGCTAAAATTCTGTCTCAAGTTCAAAACCAGCAGCAGCAACTTAAACTGCTTTCTACCACCAACAATCAACTGGCTCAGCGACGGCTGGTTCCAATTAGCATTAAAACCAGAATTGGATTTGATACTGAGATAGTTGGAGCTTGGATTCCGACATTACTCGAAATGAAGCCGGCAGCGATTAGCCTTCATGGCAGAACTTTGCGTCAGCTTTACACCGGTCGATCTGATTGGGAAGCAATTGGAAAAGCCGCAGATTTAGTGAAGCAAAGTGGTTTGGGTACAAAAATTTTAGGTAATGGTGACATTGACTCTTATCAAACAGCTCACCAAAAAATTGCTGAATTTAATTTGGATGGAGTTTTAATCGGTCGAGCCAGTTTTGGCAACCCCTGGGTGTTTTTGGAGACAGTACCAGAAATTTTGCCAACAACAAAAGCTCGAGTGGCACTAGAGCACGCTCAGTTATTTGAGTTGACATATCAATCAGATTCGAAATTTAGCTTTTTACCCATGCGCAAACATTTGAGCTGGTACATTCATGGTTTTCCTCAGGCCAAAGAAATCAGAATTCAACTTGTTCAAACTCATTCAAGTCAAGAAGTCAAAGCAATTTTCCAAAAATTTGGCTTGCTTTAGAAGCTTTCCGGCTGGATACTAGGGGTATGGCTGCAGCATTAAACCGAGTTTCTCAAAGACACCAGCAACAAGCTGTTTCTGATCGGTTTCATCAAGCATATGCTCAATTAAACCCAGCTCAAAAACTGGCAGTTGATACCATTGAGGGTCCGGTGATGGTGGTGGCCGGACCGGGCACGGGGAAAACTCAGGTTCTAGTTACCAGAATTGCCAACATTTTAACTCAAACCGACACTTTGCCTCAGGCGATTTTGGCGCTGACCTTTACTGAATCTGCGGCTCAAAATATGCGAGAGCGATTGGTCAAATTAATTGGACAAACTGGCTATTCAGTTAGAATCAGCACTTTTCACGCTTTTTGCAGCGAATTGATTAATAGCTATCCGGAATATTTTCCCATTGATCGGGGTAGCGAACCGATTAGTGAACTCGAACGCTATGATTTAATCAGACTCCTCGTTGGGGAATTAAAATTAGAGCGACTCCAGCCCATCGGGGACCCATATTTTTATATTCGCGACATCATTAAGGCAATTTCTGATATCAAACGTGAGGGGGTTTCGCCGCCGGATTTTGCAGAAATGGTCGAAGTTGAAATCTCGACTCTAACTCAGAAATTAATGGAGGCTGAAAAACTTACTCCTAAAAATCGTCGAGAAGCGGGTTTGCCGACAGTGACGGAGCTAAAAAAACAACTTAGGTCAGCTGAAAAAAATCAAGAACTGGCATTGATATATCAATCCTATGAACAATCACTCAGAGCTCACAAACGCTATGATTTTGATGACATGATTGGCTTGACCATTGTGGCTTTAAAAACTCACGAATTGTTGCACAGTGAGCAACAAGAAAAACTTCAATATTTTTTGGTGGATGAATATCAAGACACCAATGCGGCTCAAACCCAAGTGCTGCAACTTTTGTCGGAATTTTGGGGTGAAGCCGCCAATGTTTTTGTAGTTGGTGATCCCAATCAAGCGATTTATCGATTTCAAGGGGCTTCACTGGAAAACATGTTGAGTTTCACCGCTTGGTTTTCTCAGGCTACAATTATTGCCCTGGATCAGGGATATCGTTGTCCTCAGGAAATTTATACCGCAGCAGCGGAATTGATTGAGCGGAATACTTTAACTGCCGGAACTCAACTTTCTGGAATTGATTTAACTGCTCCTTTAAAAGCAACAACTGATCAGATCCAGACTGATACAAAGATAAGAATAGTTGAGTTTCCCTCTCAATTTGTTGAGTTGTGGTGGGTGGCTGAGGAAATTCAAAAATTGATTGCTGCTGGTGCGGCTCCTGAAAAAATCGCCGTAATCTATCGGCACAACCGCGATCGCCATGAACTGATCGAGGTTTTAACCAAACATCAAATTGGGTTTGAAATTGATGGCGGGAGCGATGCTTTGAGTGAGCCCACTGTTGAGCAATTTTTAAGTTTGTTGCGAGTTATTTTGGATCTCAAAACAGCTGGAACTGAAACCGAGCTAGTATCAGTTTTATTGCTTGATTGGTTGGGACTTTCGAGATTAACAATTTTAAAATTAGCGCGTGTAGCTCAAAAAAATCGCCGATCACTTATCACTTTATTGGAGGGAGATGTAAATCAAATTCAGAAATTTTCTGGGGGTGAAACCGTCACTTTAGCAGAATTTTTGTCGGTTCAGCAAAAGTATCAGCAACTGATAGCTTGGGCGGCTGCCGACGCTAATTTAACTTTGACGGCGTGGTTTGAGTCAGTTTTAGTTGAGTCAGGATTTTTAGCTTGGCTCCAAACTTTGCCTGATAAGCTTTATCAATTGACGGTGATCAATTCGCTTTATGCTCAAGTCAAAGCCTTGGTAGCTTCGCGTCACACTCTCAAGTTGGCTGATTTTCTTTCAGCCATTACCACCATGCAGGAACACCATTTGACTATCAAAGTTGATGATTTGGATTTACACACTAACCAAGTTAAATTAACCACGGCCCATAAAGCTAAAGGTCAAGAATGGGATCAGGTTTTTATGATTCACTGTGTTGATAAAAAATGGGGTAATAATTTGGATCGCAAACAATTTAAGCTGCCGACTCAGTTATTAAAACACACTCAATTAGATGCAAAAGATATAAATGAGGATGAGCGGCGATTGTTTTACGTAGCTTTGACGCGAACTAAACAACGAGTGACATGTAGCTATTCGCTGCATTTTCAAAATGCTGGCCACTCCAAACCTCAAATTGCCAGTCAATTTTTGGGCGAGTTTCAACCCACTCAGTCAGAAACTGTTGCTGCCCAAATTTTACGACCCGCCGATTATTTAACCTCAAACAAGGTGGCCGCCCAGCTGGTTCAGTCGTTGCAACCAGTTGTGAAGACTCGTGATTTGGCTGCCGAGAAAGCCTTTTTTGCCACGGTTTTAAAACATTATCGATTGTCAGCTACAGGATTAAATAAATATTTACGGGATCCAAGAGCCTTTGTATTGGAGGAATTAATTAGAACTCCCAAAGCCAAAAATTCAGCTATGGCTTATGGTACTGCCATGCATCGAGTTTTGGAAACAGCCTTTCGAAACTATCAAAACCAAGGCGTTTTTCCAGCCCTGGAAAAAAATCTTCAAGAATTTGAAGCGGCTCTAGCAGATGAAGTTTTAAATCCAGCTGATTTTGAGCGACGTTTAGCTCAAGGCAAAATTAGTCTTGAGCGTTATTTCACGACTTATGCCGGTGAGACAGTTCAACCCCTGATGATTGAGCAATTGTTGGGTTCTGGAACCAGCGTCACCATGTTGGGGGATATTAGGTTGATTGGCAGAATCGATCGGATTGATTGGTTGGATAAATCAGCCAAAACTGCCAGGGTTATCGATTACAAAACCGGCAAGCCCAAAACTGCCAATGAAATTATCGGCGTCAGTGGCACTGAGGAATTTACCGAACGCGAGCTAGCTTTACCAGAAACAATTCGTGGACCTCATCAGCGGCAATTACTATTTTACAAACTTCTCACTCAATTAGATGCTCAATTTAACTGGGAAATAACCGAAGGCATGTTTGATTTTACTGAACCCAAAACTGATGGCGCCAAATTAACCCGACGCTTTCTGCCTCTAACTGATGTGGCTGTAAGAGATCTTACGAGCTTGATTCAACAAGTCATGGCTGAGCTCAGGTCACTGAGGTTTGTGGAGGAGTGGTAAAATTTTAAAAATGGTATAATCCAGCCATATGAAGATTTTTTTCACTGCGGCGGTCCAAGGCAAAAATGACAATAATAGCATCTATGAGTATGCAGTGACCAAAATGAAAAATTTGGGTCATAAAGTGATTGACGCTGAGTTGTTATTGGAAACTTCTGTTGATCAATTAAATACTTGGAGCGGCTCTCAAGATTTACTGGAGTTTCACAAACGCGTGATTGAAGATATTAAGCACTGTGATGTTTTTGTGGCCGATGTGACTCATCAACGGGTCAGTACTGGATATTGGATTTCTTTGGCGCTAGATATGGGCAAACCCACAATTGCACTTTGCAAAAAAGGTGGCTCAAATCATTTATTAGAGACATTGGAGATTATTCAGAAATTTACTCTTTATAACTACAACACTAAAGAAGATTTGGGCAAGGAATTGCCTTTATTACTAGATTTTGCGGCTGAACAGCAGGATACCAGATTTAACTTTTTTATTTCACCCAAACATCAAAATTACCTTGATTGGATTGCTAGATATCGCAAAATTCCTCGATCAGTTTATTTAAGACAACTAATCGAGCAAGACATGGCCAATAATCCGGAGTTTTTTGAAAGTGAGTTATCAGTGGCTAAACGCCATGGTCATCAAGATTAAAGACCTGATGAGTTTTCGTTGAATTTGGTTCAAAGGCCAGATTGCTTGAAACCAAGTTCCAAGAGTTGCTGACATAACTTCCGAGTTTAATATTTTTTAATTCAGTAAGTTTTTGCCAAAATTCTGAATTTGGTTGAGTCGTGAAGCGACAAATAGTAATATGGCCAAAAAAGACCTCATTGGATGCCAGGCCAGGACTAAGTTTAATATTTTGAGCTGCTAAATCTTGCTGAATTAAATGAATAGTTTCAGTGAGTTTTGAATCTGTATAGCCTCTGATGCCGATGCTATTGGGCATAATAAAAAGACCATCCAAACAATAAGTAATTGGGGTAATTTTTTTGAATGTTTCAGTCAAGATTTCAGCAATAATTTTAATTTCAGCTTCAGTAAAAAGAGGTGGATCGGCTGCTAAGAAAAGTGTTAACAAGGTTGTATGCAAACTGATTTGAGGATAAAAATATTGTTTAGAATCTGCTTCTTTTAAGGGTTGAATTAGCTGAGCATCAATAAGTTTTGAAAGATCTGGAGAAGTATAGTTTACTAGAGTTAAGCACTGTCGAGAATCACGAGCATAATCTGCAATAGGCGGATAAACATTGCTCGGTTGTTGGCCTTTTTTAAAAACTGTCTCAAGTTGATTAAAAAGCTGGTATTGTTGATCTTGATAGGTCACGATAAATGAATTTTGCACTTTAGATTAGACTGAT
>DOZC01000043.1:15473-15891 GCA_003518205.1 Minisyncoccota bacterium
GTTGATCTTGATAGGTCACAGTAGGCAATTTTCACGCTATTAGATGGATTGAACCGCAAAAAACACTTTATTATACTCCAAAAAACTGCTTTTAGATAAACTTTTCTGGATACAACTCTCTCAAAGTTACTGAATCAAGATCACGTTGTGAAATTATGGCCTGATCTTTGGGTATGGGCCAGGCAATCGCCAGATCGGGATCGTAAATAGAAATAGCTTTGTCTCCGGTTGGGTCGCGATCTTCATAAAGTTTATCCACACCGTAAAGATAGCCCACCGGACCTTTGAGCACACAAATCGAGTTGGCGATGCCCTCGGAAATAAACAAACCAGCACCTTGAGTATTGGTGGAATCAAACTCAAACTCAAGAGATTCGGTTTTTAAAAAAGTTGGAGAGTTGGGGCGAATATCAGCCAG
>DOZC01000062.1:0-13558 GCA_003518205.1 Minisyncoccota bacterium
TATGTTTGTGAGTTTGGGTACTGAGGAAGTCTCACTTATTACTCGTCAACCAGATATAATTTTACAGTTATGTAACTATGCCAATTCACTCCTGGGCGAATGTAGCTTATCATGAAAAACTCTTTAGAATTTTGGTTGATTACTTACAACCTTCAGTTTTCACTTAATGGCGAAAAAATTTCTGACAACTTGGTTAAATTTGCCCGTCAAGGCATAACTATTTTCTGCCTTCAAGAGGTGGTGGCTCAAAAAAACCAGCCTTTTATCATTGACTTAATTCTCAAAAAACTTGGCTCCAACTGGAAAGAAATTCATTATTTAAACCAAAATTTAGGCAATGCAAACATGGGTAATTGCATTATTTGGGATAATTCCAAGTTTAAATTACTGAAAACCCAAAATTTAGCTTTGGTTCCAGCAAAAGCTTTTGCAATTCATGAATGGATTTTTGCCAAATTGGTTGGCGGTAATACCATTCCATATCAACGGCGATCAATTATGGCCGAATTTGAATATCAAAAATTCAAATTTAGAATTTTTAATTTACATCTGGATCATATTGGTGGCATTAGCCAAAGAATGAGACAGCTTGAACAAGTTTTAGCCGGAAATCACCACCAAGTTAAATTAGATTACGAAATATTTTGTGGTGATTTTAATAATTTTGACTTGTTACAAACCAAACAGGAAACTAAATCAACTCAGGCCAGGTTCGGACTAGAATTTAAACACGTTTCAGCTGATATTGATTGGACTGCCGACCTCTATAACATCGAAATGGCCAATGTAGTTTGGTGGTTTAAATTAGCTATCAAGATCTTCCACATCCACATTAGACGATGTTTGGATGCTGTTTGGGTCAAAGGTTTTAAATCAGCTAGTTGTAAAAAAATTGAGCTAACTGGCTCTGACCACTTTCCTATTCTGACCAAACTTAATTTTTGATTAAAATTAGCGAACTACTTCCGTCTCAAAAAAGCCGGAATCTCAAACTCATCATCTTCACTAGTTGTTGAGGAAGTTTGAGCTGAAGGGTTAGTTTGAGTTTCACTAGTTTTATCAAAACTAACTGGTCGAGACGCAAATCCGGATTGTGATTCTAACTCATCACTGGTTTGGTGAGCCGAAATCTGTGAGAGAGTTTGAGGTTGAGTAAAACCAGTGGGAGCTCGATCAATTTTAGTTTCGTCCACAACTTGATCAGGTTCTGGCGCCATTCGGCTGGGAGCCATTGGCCCCATGCGACGCCTAGAATCTCTTCCATAAGCTCCAAACATCATTCTCTGATTGTAACCAGGGCGCTCATCAAAGCCAGTGGCGATCACACTAATTTTGATTTTATTACCCATGGTTTCATCGATAGTGGCTCCAAAAATGATTTGAGAATCTGGATCAGCCGCCTCAGAAATTATTGATGAGGCATCAGACACTTCGGTCATGGTCATGTCTGAACCACCAATGATGTTGTAGAGAATGCCTTTGGCGCCAGAGATTGAAATTTCCAAAAGCGGAGAGGAAATCGCCATTCGAGCCGCAGTGGCTGCTCGATTTTCGCCTGAAGCTTCACCAATGCCCATCAAAGCACTGCCTGAATCCAACATAATGGTTTTAACATCAGCAAAATCCACATTGATTAAACCTGGAACCGTAATTAAATCTGAAATGCCCTTGACACCCTGACCTAAAACATTATCTGCCAAACGAAAAGCATCCAAGAGCGTCATCTTTTTATCCACCACTTCCATTAAACGCTGATTGGGAATCACAATTAAGGTGTCAACTGATTCAGCCAAACCCTCAATGCCTTCTTCAGCAGTTTGCATTCGCCGCATGCCTTCAAAAGCAAAAGGCTTGGTGACAACGGCTACGGTTAAAGCCCCAACTTCTTTGGCGATTTCGGCCACAATGGGTGAAGCCCCAGTTCCAGTGCCACCACCCATGCCAGCAGTGATAAACACCATATCAGTATCAAACAGTAAATCTTTGATTTTTTCGCGACTCTCTTCAGCTGCAGTTCGACCTACTTCCGGATCAGCTCCAGCACCCAACCCTCTGGTAAAATTATTACCGATTTGAAGTTTGGTATCAGCCTGTGAAGTTAATAAAGCCTGAGCATCAGTATTGATAGAAATAAACTCAACTCCATGGATTTGTTTTGATGACACCATTGAATTGACCGCATTATTACCGCCACCACCCACACCGATGACTTTAATTTTGGCAAAAGTAGTGTTAGATGGTTTAACTAATCCCATAGCAATCAAAATATAACAAATACTATCAGTCGTCAAGCGACCGATTGCCTTTACGGCAAAACTGATTTAATAATTCCCCAGATTTTTCCTCCCAGACCTTTGGGGTCAAACCAGCCGCTTAAAGCCTCAAACGGCGATCCGCCTTTAACTTCTCGACCTCCGCCCTGACGCAAACCATGAAATAGCAAACCAATACTGGTAGCATATGATGGTTTTTCAATATCAGACACCAGGCCATCTAGCTTGGTGGGGAAGCCAACTCGAACAGGTAAATTTAGGTTTTTGCGAGCTACTTCGGCCAGTTTGACAGTTAAAGCCCCACCACCAGTCAAAACCAAGCCGGCGGGAACTTTACCCATTAAATCAGCTTTGGCCATTTGCTCAGCGATGATGTCGACTATTTCCTTCATCCTGGGAATCATAATGCCCTCGACTAAAGTTCGTTTAGACAATGGCTCGCTTAATTCGGGCAAATCCAAACGGGTTAAATCTAAAACATCACTTTTTTTGCGACGCCGATTTAATTCTTCTTTGGATTCACCGGGTAAAGGACTAATTGATTGTAGATCGGCTTCAACCAGGGAAAGTTTAATTTTCTCGGCTGCATCCAAACTAATTCGACACCCCAAAGCGATGTCTTGAGTTACGTGTCGAGCTCCCACTGGAATGGCTCCGGAAAACTCCAGACAACCATCCACATAGGCACAGAGTGAAGTGGAACCGGCTCCCAAATCTATTACCATCACTCCCAATTCTTTTTCAGTCTCAGTCACCGTAACTTCAGCTGAAGCTAGGCCTGAGAAAACAAAACCGTCGACTTTTAGAGCTAAATCGTTGAGACATTTCTCGAGATTCTTCAAGGCAGTCGACATTCCAGTGATGATATGGGCTTCAGACTCGAGTCTAACTCCAGTCATTCCTACCGGATCCTTAATACCTTCTTGAGAATCAACTTTAAAATCTCGAGGAATCACGTGCATGATTTCTCGATCTGCCGGCAAAGAAATGGCTCGAGCTGCCTCAATCACACGATCAACATCGAGTCGAGTTATTTCCTGATCCGGCGAAGCTACTGCGACTACACCCTTTGAATTGCGAGAGCTGATGTGAGCCCCACTGACTGACACAAAGGCACTTACCACCTCAAATCCCGCCATGCGCTCGGCTGCGTCTAAACTGAGAGAGATGGTGTTGAGCACTTGCTCGAGATCCACGATTACACTGCGTTTCATGCCTCGGGCAGGAACGGCTGAAACACCAACTACCCGCAATTGCTTGTCTTCTCCCACAGTTGCAATCAAGGTCACACACTTGTCAGTGCCGAGATCGATCGCCGTAATTACCCGATTTTTTGTCATAAGGTTTCAGGTACTCACTATACCTAATTTTCTAGTTACTGTCACGGGCTGACTTGGGTGAAACTGAGTCAATTGAGTTGGGTTCGAGAACCGGTAATTTAAACCGCAAGTCTAATTGACGATAATTTTCTCCCAAACTTTCAGATTTTTCTGCCAGTAATGTTTCGACTTGCTTAAATCTGCCCCATGCCTGGTCTAGATTAGTAAACGGCTCGATTATAAGTTGCCAATTGGCCCATTTAACTTCAGTTTTGAAACTATCCACCATCACCACCAAATTCGGAGGAGGAACGTGTTGGCTAAAAACCTGTTCGAGCTGAATCAGCCAGACCAACAAATCAGAATTAAGCCGCTGATCGGTTACAGCAGTAACCATTAATTCCTGACTTAAAGTGATTTTAGGCAAAACTAATTCTGCCGCCACCGAAGCTGATGCTGCCATCAAGCTACCAGCTTGATTAACTTGCCACCATGATTGATCTGGCAATTGAATTAAAAAAACCGGAGAACTGCTAATATACTTCAAAACTAAAGTTTGGGGCAAACGTTTGTGCCAAGTTTGAAGTTCAAAATCTTGATTTTGCCCATCAGTGAAATGACTTAACTCTCGCCACTCAGGTCGATTTAAATCTAGCCACAACATGTTTTGCTTTAAGGGAGTTTTTGCTAGAACACATTGCTCTGGAGCCACCAACTGCTGATCCAGCCAACACTCAATTTGGCGAACTCGCCACCAGCTTAAAATTATTCCCAAAAGTCCTCCCCAAAAAAATAGGCTTAAAAATAACCGCCAGTTCTTGGTGCCAAATAATCCAGAAATTCGATTCATGATGCTTGCAACGCTGCTTGAAGCAATTGCCAAATTCCTTCTAAAGCCTTAGTTGGCACCGACAACTGACCTAAGGCTTGCCGGAAAGTTAACTGTTGAGTTTGAAGTTGCTGAATGGCTTTCAATAACGCTTGAGGAGATAGTTGAGCTTGTTCCAAGAGTATCGCTCCTCCAGCTTCTACTAGCCACAGAGCATTTAATTTTTGCTCATCTTGATAAGCAAACGGCAAAGGAATTAAAACCGCCGGCACCTGAACTACTACTAGCTCAGTAACAGTGTTGGCGCCAGCTCGACTCACCCCCAAAGTGGTAGGTTGACGCCAGAACCAAAATAACTCCGTGTCACTCAGCCATTCTCTGGCATAATATCGACCCGGTTGTGACGGTTCTGCTGCGGCTTGAGTGCCTCGCTGATGAATCACACACCAATCTTGAGTTAGTGGGGCAATGATTTGATCCACACATTGATTGATGGCTTGAGAGCCCTGGCTACCGCCGGTAATTACTAAAATTGGTTTGTGATGAGGATTTTGAAACCAGGTTGGAGGTTTCAGATTTGAATCAAACAAACTTGATCGCAAAGGATTTCCAACTACTCGGGTTTTTTGGGCTGGAAAATATTTTAAACTAACTTCAAAAGCTACTCCCACCTTGGTAGCAAACTTACCAATCCAACGGTTGGCCAGTCCCACTGTTCGAGTTTGCTCATGAGTCACGATCGGAATTCGCTGTAACCAAGCAGCCAAAACCACTGGCACGGCTAAATAACCTCCGAAAGTTAACACCGCTGTGGGGCGTTCTTGCCAAAGCAACCAACAGGCCTGCCAAGTACTGACTATCAATGCCAACCAACGCCCTGGCAATTGCCACCAAGGAATTAAGGCAAATTTTGGAGTCGACAAAATCAGAAAGGGTATCTGACGCTTGGCAATTTCAAATTTTTCTAAGGCTGGTTGATTGACCTGGCTATGAGTTCGACCCACAAAAACTAATTTAACCTCCGGGTGATATAACTTTAACCAATCAATCATGGCCAAGGCTGGAGTGAGATGTCCGCCTGTTAGCAACAGTTTCATGTTTTTTCCGATTTAATTTGACTAAGTTGTAATAATAAACCCATTATAAAGAAAAGCATTAATAATGACGAGCCACCATATGAGAAAAAGGGGAGCGGAATACCAGTTAGTGGTACAAGTGCTACCACCGCTGCTAAGTTGAGAAACACTTGAGACCCAACCCAAATCCCAATACCTTGAGCCACCAAGCGCTCAAAACTTTGCGGGGGTAATTCCCGACCTAGTTTAAATATCACTAGCACCAAACTCAAAAATAATCCCAAAATTAAAATCGCTCCCACAAAACCCAGTTCTTCACCCACAATAGCAAAAATTGAATCACTGCTGGCTTCAGGTATATAGAGATACTTTTGAGTTGAATTGCCCAATCCTTGACCAAACCAACCACCATTACCCAAACCCAAAGTCACCTGCCTAATGTGAAAACCTTTGCCCAGTGGGTCAGCTTCAGGATTTAAGTAAGTAGTCACTCGAGCTAATCGATAAGGTGAGGTAACTATAACCACAATTAATCCCAATAAACCGACTACCATGATTGGCAATAACTTGACCAAATTGCCGTTGGCTACAAAATACAGTCCCAACATCAAACTCAAAACAATTAATAACGAACCCAAATCTGGTTGCATGAGTACTAAAAAAGTCGGCAGACTGGAAAACATTAAAAATGCTCCCAATCGTTGATGCTTACTGAGCCAGGAAGCAAAAAAGATCAGGGTGGCAAATTTTAAAAACTCGGCTGGCTGAGCCTGAAGCCCGCCAATTGATAGCCAACGATGAGCGCCATTGAGAGCCAAACCAATGCCGGGTATAAAAACCAAAACTAAACTCACCATAGCCACCAAATACCACCAAACCGCAGTTTTTTGCCAAAACTTAATTGGCCACAACCAGCCTAAACCAAAAACACTCCATCCTAAAAACATCCATTTAGTTTGCTGAGTTAAAAAATAGTAGGAATGTCCCACCATTTGAAAGCTTTCAGCCGTCGAAGCTTCAAAAACAAAAAATAGGCCTAAAGCGCAAAGGATTGGCAATAAAATCAACAAACTTTGCTGCCAAAAGTTAAATCGCGGTTTTGGCCACTGCCAATTCAAAAACTGATTTCTACCTGAAGATTTTTTTGAAGTTTGAGGTCGATTTGTTCGGGTTGAACCTCGAGCATAATCAGCCTGTTGGGTTTGCATAAACTTAAATTACTGCCAACCAAACTCCAAACAAGGTGAGCATAATCTGCATCAGCCACACTCGTTGGACAATTTTAGGTTCTTCCCAGCCCATTTGTTGCAAAGTTAAGTGAAAAGGAGCGGCAGGAATAATTTTGCGTTTAAAAAATCGCTTGGATAAAAGTTGCATTAAAGAAGTAGAAATCTCGAACACAAACACAAAACCAATAATTACTAAAGCCACAATTTTTCCTAGCAGCAAACCCACCACTGCCAGAGTTGCACCAAAAGCCATCGCGCCCACATCACCCATAAATAATCTAGCTGGAAAAACATTAAAGTACAAAAATGATACTAACGAGCCAATCCACAAGACTAAAAATAGTGACAAAGGCACGTCTAAAATTGTAGATGACAAAAACCACAAACCAAACAATGAGATCATCAGCGTTCCTGAGGCCAGACCATCTAAACCATCAGTGATATTCACCGCGTTGGCAAAAGCCACAATCACAAAAACCGCAAAAGGCATAAACCACCATCCCAAATGAAAAGTGCCAATAAAGGGCACATGTAGGATTGAAATTCCTAAATTAAAATACAACATGGCGGCCGTGATACTAGCCAAAATAAGTTGAAGTATCAATTTATGATGCAACCTCAGACCAAAGAATTTTTCTTTTTGAAAACCGAAAAACTTTTTAATATCGTCATAAAGTCCCAAAATTCCAAAGGATAGAAAAGTAAAAAACAACACATTCACTTCTGCTTGATAATTGGCATAAACACTTGTGACCTCAATTCCCAGCAATGGAAATAGTGGTAACAGCATGGCAAATAGACCAGAGACAGCCATGATCACCAACAACCCGCCTCCCACCGGAACTCCAGCTTTAAAACCATGAAATCGATCATAAATCGGGGTGGATTGACCAAAAGCATCTTTGGTTTGTTGGAGCGCCCGTTGAAATTTCAGCTGATAGAGCAAGTTAATAAACGGAATAATCGCCAAACTAGTGGTAATAAATGAAAAAATTAGAAATCCAAGGGAAAGGGCGAGAGAGCTCATAATATTAAACCTTAATCTATGACCGAAATAATTTTACGTTCAATGTTAGCTCCTAAAGACCGCAACTTAGTTTCAAGATTTTGATAACCTCGCTCGATTTGTTCGATTTGATGCAAAGTAGTAGTTCCTGTGCCGCTAATGGCTGCCAACAAAGTGGTTGCTCCAGCTCGCAGATCATGAACTGCAAATTCACCTCCTAAAAATAGGGTTGGTCCAGAAATTTTAATCGCATGAATATCGTTGGGCTGAGAATCTGCCCATTCAAAATTATAAAACTCATCAGGGTTGGGCACCCTGGGTTGAAGTGGCAAAATCTTGGCTCCCATTTTGACTAAAGTTTCCACATATTGAAATCTATTTTGCATCACAGTCTCATGAATAATGCTATCACCCTCAGCTTGACAAACTAAAGTTGCCCACAGGGGTTGCCAGTCGGTCATAAATCCCGGGTGAATTTGAGTTTCTACATCAGTGGCTCGAAGTGCGCCTTGATAGAAAAAACGAATCCCGTACTGACCAACCTCAAACCCAGCTCCAGCTTCTTGAAGTTTGGTTAAAAAAGCCGTTAAATCTTCAGCTCGAGCGTTTTCCACCACAATGTCCCCTTTGGAAGCAATGGCACCACAGGCATAACTTACTACCTCATTGCGATCTGGCATAATTTTATGAATGGCACCGGTTAAATGAGTAACTCCTTCGATTTCGATCACCCGAAAAGCCCGACGCCGAATTCTGGCACCCATAGCGTTTAAAAAAGTGATTAAATCATCCACTTCTGGCTCTTCAGCGGCATTTTCTAAAACAGTTTTGCCTTGAGCTAAAACTGCCGCCAGAATTAAGGTTTCGGTACCAGTGTGAGTGTTTTTGTTAAATCGATATGTCGTGCCTTTTAAACCTTGGGTTTGAGCCAATAATATCCCGTTTTCTTGAGTTAAAGTTACACCCATAGCCTGCAATCCATCCAGATGTCTCTCCAAAGGTCGTTTACCAATCTTATCCCCGCCAGGTAAGGGCAATTCAGCCCGACCGAACTTGGCAAGTAATGGGCCTAAAAATAAGGTTGAAGCCCGGGAGGCTTCACCATATTCAGTTGCAATTTGAGCTGAATTTAAACCTTGAGGCCGAATAAATAAAGTTTGCTCACCAGCCGACACAACTTCAGCCCCCAAGCTTTGCATCACTTCTGACACCATAGTTACATCTGAAATATTCGGCAAATTTAACAGCCGCGACTCATCCGAACCAAGCAATGCCGCAATCATTAATTTGTATGAGGCATTTTTGGCTCCACCGGCTCGAACGCAGCCTCGTAGCGGCGTACCACCTCGGATCACAAATACGGCCTCGGTTTTGGTTGACGACATAAATTTACTTGAAAAGATTAGCGCAAATAAAAAACTTCTTCGTGTAATTCTACTCCAAATTTAGTTTTGACGGCAGCTTTAACTTGATCAATCAATTGGCGTAGTTGCTCGGCTGTTCCTTGCCCATGATTCACTATAAAAGCGGCATGTTTTTGACTCACCTCTAAATCTCCGACTCGCAAACCCTTTAAGCCGGCCTGATCAATTAAAAATCCACCAGGTACTAGATCTTTTTCAGCAAACTGTGGCAATAATTCTCGCAATTGTGCAGTATTGGGAACATTTTGAAAAATACAACCAGAACTAGCCAAACCCAAAGGCTGAGTTTTAGCCCGATATTCAGTGGCCATCCGAATTTGTTCTTTGGATTTGTCAATTTCACCCAAAGGCAACTGAAACTCAACTTGCCAAATTATTTCGCCCGATGTTTGAAATCTGGAGTAATCATAACCAAAATCAGCTTCAGCTTTAGAAAGCCAAAAAGTTTCACCTGACAAAGTTACTACCTGAACTCTGACAATGTATTCCGCAATTAATTTTGACAAGTAATGAGCATTGTTCAAAACCGCTCCGCCAACTGTTCCTGGAACTCCCAAAAAAACTTCTAATCCCGTCAGACCAGCTGCGACGGTTTGTTTTACCAATAACGAAGTCTTCAAACCGGCCCCAACTAAAACAGTGTTAGCTTTAACTTCAAAAGTTTGGTTTTGAAGTTGAAGCACCACACCTTGGATGCCCTCATCGGCCACAACCACATTACTGGCTCCTCCCAAAATCACAAATTTTAATTTATGTTGTTTGAGATAAGCCACCACTTTCTGAAGTTCGGTCAAAGTTTTGATCAACACTAACAACTCAGCTGGGCCTCCGATTTTAAAGTAAGTCAGTTGCTGAAGCGGGAAGTCCCGCTTACAATCCAGATTAGGAAATGCTGTTTGGAACTCAGATCGCCAATCACTCATAGTAACTATTGTACCGTATGTTTTCCCCAAGACCTATCCCCACCCCAAATCATTATCCAGCTGCCATTCAATCTGGAGAGGGAATTTGTTTGATTGATAAATCCAGTGGCATCTCCAGTCATGGAGTGGTCAATGCCCTACGGCGTCACTTCGGTGTGAAAAAAGTTGGTCATGCCGGAACTTTAGATCCTTTGGCAAGTGGGTTGTTGATTTGTTTAGTTGGCCGAAGTTTTACCAGACTTCAAGAACAATTTTTAAAATTACCTAAAACTTATCTCTGTGAATTCCAACTTGGTATTAGTACTGACACTTACGACAGCACTGGCGCTTTAACTCATCAAGCGGAATGGTTGGAATTGCAAAATTTAACTCAACATCAAACTGAAATGGAATTAGCAAGTTTTATTGGCTCTCACCCTCAACAAGTCCCAGCCTTTTGCGCTGTTAAAATTAAAGGCGAAAAACTTTATCAAAAAGCTCGCCGAGGCGTAACTCAAACCATAACTGATTTACCAAGTCGCATAGTCACTTTTTCAAAGTTAAAATTAATTGAATGGGAGGTTGATGAAATTAATCAAACTCTCAAAAATGTCATCACGATTAGCTGTAGTAGCGGCACATATATTCGATCATTAATTCATGATTTGGGTCAAAAACTTGGATGCGGAGCACATATGGAAGGACTAAGAAGAACGAAAGTTGCCTCTTTTGATGAATCAACCTTATTCACAATGCAAGATTTAACAGATGCTTTTTATTATTATAAAAATGAAAAGAATGAAAAATTCATAAGAAAGAGTATACAACCAATGGAAAATGCTGTAAATCACTTACCTAAAGTCTGGGTTCTAGATACAACAATAAAACCTTTAAGCCATGGAAGGGATTTAGCAATCCCTGGAATAAGNNGGGGTTGGAGCTTGCGTCACCGAACTTCGGCGTACCAGCATCGGTGATTGGGGTGTTGACAGCGCAAATGAAATTAGCGATAAAAAAATTAAGCTTTATCAAGCTAAAACTCAAATTCCCACTTTACAAGTTACTGATTCTGACAATAATCTGGTTTAATTATGGAAAATGAATTTGTTTTACCAGAAGAACCCATTTTTACTAAAAAATTTGAAGTTGGTGATAGAGTGATCTATCAGGACAGAGTCGCCACAATTATTCAAACAGTTTTTGGCAAATATCATCTCCAGTTTGGAGATGATAATACTATTACCAAAACTTCAGTTTATGAGGTTGAGCTTGAAAAATTATTCTTAATGACTTTGTTTAAAAATAAATAAAACTCAAGGATAATTTACTTCTGGAATCACTCCAATCGTTTGGGGCGGCCAATACCTAAAAAAGGCTCGACCCACAATATCGGATTTTTGAACCGGCCCCCAAGTGCGAGAATCAGCTGAGTAAGGCCGATTGTCACCAGAAACAAAATATTCATCAGGTCCCAAAGCAACTGCCCCACTTAACATAAATTTGCCTGGTAAAATCTCAAAATCAGTTGGAATATATGGTTCTTTGAGAACCACTCCATTAATTTTAATACTGTTATCAGTTATCGAAATAGTTTCTCCAGGCAAACCAATCACTCGTTTGATGAAATCACATCCCGTACCTTGTGGACAATGAGCTGCTTCTGGAGCATGGATCACCACCACTTCTCCGCGCAGCGGATTGCGAGTTTTATAACTCACTTTATCCGTCAAAACATAGTCGCCACTTTGAAAGTTGGGGACCATAGATTGGCCATTAACTTGATGAGGTTGCATGAAAAATAGGTACACTACCAAAAAAATCGATAAAGCGATGACTAAGGTTTCGATCATGTCCAAAAAAAAGGCCCCAATTCTGGTCAAAAACATGTTCTCATAGTAATGGTAGACCCGTGACCGAAGCAAGCAGTAGAATGAAGTTCATGGGATATACCAAACAAGCAGTGGCAGGTTTTAGTTGGCAAACCATTCAGAAATTGGTATCAGCTGGCGTCACCATGGTCAAGATTTTTGTCCTGGCTCGATTATTGGGACCAACTGATTTTGGTTTGTTTTCTTTAACAGCGATCGCGATTGGAATCACTGAAAGTCTCACCGAGACTGGGATTAACCTTACGATTTTGCAATCCAAACAATCTGTGGCTTATTTTTTAAACACTGCCTGGGTAATTGCGATTTATCGTGGCTTTGCGATTGCGCTAGTGATGTTGGGAATGGGTTGGGGTCTAAGTCAGTATTTTGACAATCCTCAGTTATGGCCTTTAATTGCGTTAGCCTCGCTGATTCCTATCATAAAAGGATTGATTAATCCAACTATTGTCTCCTGGCACAAAAACATGGAGTTTCAAACTGAAAGTTTCTACCGCTTTTTTCTGGTAGCCGTCGAGGCCTTAGCTTCAATTTTACTTGCAGCCTGGCTTCACTCAGCTTGGGCGTTGGTTTTAGGAATGTTAATAGCCGCTGGATGTGAAGTTATTTTGTCTTTTTTATTGCTCAAAGACCGACCTCGGTGGAGTTATTCTCCGGCCTGTGCCAGCCAGATTTTTCACAATGCTAAATGGCTGAGTGTGGCCACCGCTTTTCATTATTTGAATGAGAATTTTGATAATTTGATTTTAGGAAAACTGGGAGGCACATACAATTTGGGAATTTATCAAAATGCTTACGCTTTGAGTCATAAAGTTAATTATGAAGTTTCAAAATCAATTCATCATGGTACGATTCCCATTTTTACTCGTATCGTTGACTCTCTGCCTCGGCTCAAAGCAGCAGTTCTCAAATCTTTGAGCGTGAGCACTTTAATTGTTGTGGCTGGATCACTGCCATTATTAATTGCGCCAGAGTTAGTAGTGAAATATCTTTTGGGGTCGAAATGGTTGGAAACCATTCCATTACTGCGGGTTTTAACTTTTGCCGGCTTGGTTCAAAGCTTTAGTTCTTTGGGTTACACTTTATTTTTAGCCAAAAAAACTTATTGGATGATGAATTTACATTTAATACTGACTTTTTTACTCACCGTCAGCTTGATCTGGTTGGGCTTTAGAAATGGAGGCTTGCCTTTGGCAGTCACTGGAGTTTTGGGAGCCAGGTTGATTACGGCTCCAATTATTGTTTGGGGATTGATCACCGCCTTGAAAACTCCAATAGCTTTTAGCCGGAAAAAAATATGACTTTATCAACAATTCTGCGTCAACATGGCCTAGCAATACTGCTCATCAGTCTCGGGACTTGGTTAAGATTTTATCAACTTCCAGCCAAAGGCATTTTGTTTGGTGATAGTGGCCACGATTTATTATTGGCTGCCGAGTCAGTCGAACAACGACAACTGCCATTGCTCGGAATTGCGTCCAGCGTGCCGCGATTTCATCAGGGTCCTTTGACAATTTGGTTAAATATGGTGATTTATAGTTTGGTGGGTTATCGACCAGGACCTTATTATTGGGTTTTTGCGCTACTGGGATGTATGGCTATGATCGGGGTTTC
>DOZC01000062.1:13650-17862 GCA_003518205.1 Minisyncoccota bacterium
GATCGGGGTTTATGAGTTTAGTCTTGTCAAACTTAATAAGAAAATCGGATTGATGGCACTGGCTTTTTTGGCAGTTTCACCTTTGGCCATAGCTCACAGTCGCATGGTTTATCACACTGGCCCGATTCCATTATTAACTGTCTTAAGCCTTTGGACTCTAACTCGGGTTTTGGAGCGTCGAGACTGGAGTGCTGCCTGGGCAATGCTGAGTATTACCTTATTGTTTCAGCATGAATTAAGCTTGTTTCCGATATTTTTAGCCCTGCCTTTAGCTTGGTGGTGGGGAGGTTGGCAACTGGGTCTAAAAGGTAACCAACTCTGGAAACTGAGTCGCCGTGAAACTGCTGCTAGCTGTGTGGCTCTAATGATTGGCTTACTCCCTCAATTGGTTTCAGAATTTCAAAACCATTCTGGTCAACTCTCTGGGTTCGGTTTGTGGTTAATTTATCGTTGCTTGAGTTTTTTAAATCCGAGCTCAAATCATTTTGGCTTAACCTCATTAAGTTTGGCTATCACCAGTCTGAGTCAATATGCCAGTCGAGTTTTTATCACTCCTCAAAGTGGTTGGATTGGCATTGGAGTCATGGGAGTTTTAACTGGACTGACGCTTTGGGGTTGGATCAAATTGCTAACCAAACCTAAATTACTTTCCCCAGCCGCAGCCATAACTGGGCTCGCAACTGGATTAATTGGACTGGGATACTTGGTTCACGGCGCACCTTCTGAAGCCTACTTTCCAGCCGCCGTGGTGTTGTTGCCACTGATGATAGCAATTGGCTGGGCGACCCTGGATTTTAAATGGCGCCTAGTGGGAAGCCTGAATTTAATCCTGAGTTTGGGGTTGGCTGTTTGGGGAGTTTGGCAAAGTCAATGGTTTGTGGATCAAACCACAACCTGGAATTATGGACCAAGCCTAAAAACCCAACAAACTGCTTTGCGCTGGCTGAATCTCACTCTAAAACAACCCACTTTTCAAGTTAGTAGTCGTGACCCAGGATCTGAGTTTGATAATTATTTGGCAGGTTATGTTTGGTTGGGAAAAGGATTAAATTTAGAAGTAAATGCCAAGCGAAATTTCATAACTCAAGATCGAGTTCAAATTTCTCAGGTTGCCACTCAGACTCATCAAATGAGTTTTTCCGACTCGGCAAGATTAACCCGCTTCAGGCCAGAATATCTTGATTTACCATCTTTAAAATTAATGATTCGACCTTAAAACTATGAATATCGTTTGGCATCAAACCTCTTTTCCAAGTTCAGCTGCAGTTACATCCAAACTGTCAGAACTGCCTAAACTGCCCATTGCCGTAGCGATTTTGACTCCCGCCAACCCCACCCCAGAGATAACTCAGGCTTTGGAACAAGCCTTGATGAGCGCGAGTTTTGCTGAAAGTTTTTGGCTGGGTCAGGCCACTACCAAAATCACTGATTTTGCTGCCGCCCGAAATAGTTTGTTAGCTCAAGTTTCTGAGCCTTGGGTAATGTGGCTTGATGGTGATGAGTGGCTGGCTCAACCCGACCAAGCCGCTCAAATTTTGGGTTTTGCTTTAAATCATGCCAGCTCTGATGAAAAATTGCTGGGTTTTACTTTAAATCGCCGAGATTGGTTTCATCGCCAACCCTTGCGTTACGGTGAACCAGCTCAAGTCAATTTGGTCAGACTTCATCGCACTCAAGCCGGTGAGTTTTACCAAGCTGTTCATGAAGTTTTTCAACCAAAGCTGCCAGGGTTTTTTATGCCGCTGAGTTTGCAACTCGAACACCGAAGTCATCAAAGTTTGAATCATTTTTTTGCCAAAATCTGTGATTACGCTCAACTCCGAGCCAGAGAATTATCTCAAGCTAAAACTCAACGAGCTAAATGGCAAATAATTTTGGAACTCTTGATTTGGCCACCGGCCAAGTTTGGCTGGAATTATTTTTGGCTTCAGGGTTGGCGCGATGGTTGGCGAGGTTTTAGCTATGCCTTAATGATGTCACTACATTCAGCTCTAGTTAGAATTTTTTTGTGGGAAGAACTAAAACTTCGCCACTGAAAATTTAAATGAAAATTTCCGCACAATCATCTCATCAGCCTTGGTTTTGGAGCGGTATTGGCATTGGTCTGATTCTAGTCTTTGGCCAGTTCGAGCGGTGGCAGTTTTCCAAAACTATGGCCATTTATCTTCACGACGGCTTGATTTTGGGTTGGCTAGTGAGTCTTGGCTGGCTACACCGTGTTGAGTGGTTAAATCTTGCCTGGTTTAAACTTAAATTTCATCAATACCGACAGGAATTAATTGGCTTAAGTTGGCTGGGTTTGGGTTGGGCCCTAGCTGGAGTTCAAGCTCAAGATTTTTCAGTTTGGTGGCGACCAGGTTTTTATCTCCTCAGGTTAATTGTTGGTTGGGCTTTTGCTCAATTTTTGGTTAAACTGTGGCCAAAATCTTTAGCGGGGTTTTATCCCAAATTTTTAATTATGATCGGCAGCTTAATCGCTTGGTTGGGACTCATACAGTATTTTTGGCTACCTGACACCAGATTTTTAAAAACTTTTGGATGGGACGATCATTATTATCGACTTATCAGCACCTTATTGGATCCAGGATTTACTGGGCTAATTTTGGTATTAACGTTTATCGGTTTAATAACTTGGCAGAGCAGACGACAAATTGGATTGCAGTTTTTAGGCTTAATTGGTCTTGAACTAGCCCTGCTCCTGACGTATTCCCGCGCTAGCTATCTGAGTTTTGGCGTGGCTCTGATTTGGCTCTGGTGGCAAAGTTGGCGCCGACATCAATTCCACCGCCCAACAGTAGGTTTAACTGTTTTGGCCATAATCATTCTAATAGCTGGAATTAAGTTTTTGCCTCAAGTAACCGGTGAAGGCGTTAGATTGGAGAGAACCTCAACCATTACTTCCCGCTGGAATACAAATTTTCTCGCTCTCCAGCAACTCAGCCTGAGTCAATGGTGGTTGGGAAAAGGTTTGTTTGTGACCAAACCCATCAATCAAGTTTCAGAATCTACATTACCAGATCACGCCCAACTACCTGATAATATTTTGGTGAACTTGTTGACCGGAATTGGTTGGGGTGGAATTCTAGTTGCTATCAAGGTCTGGGGGGGGAAAGCTTGGAAATGGTGGCAAAGAGCTCCAATTTGGCTTCAATGTTTGTGGTTGGCCACTTTAGTTCACAGTCTTTTCAATAATAGCTTGTTTCAGCCTCAGATTTGGCTATTACTCCAACTTTGGACCGCACTTCACAATCAAAAACAACCCACTGAAACTAAAGCTTAAAGGTTACTTTTAATTCTAACTCTGTGGTATTACCAGCCTGATCTAAACCCCGAACTTTAATGCTATTTTCACCCTCAGAGAGCAAAAATGGAATTTCAAAACTACCATCGGCTTTGACAAAACTCAACCGATCATTGAGATAAATTTTAGTTTCCGGCTTGGTCTCACCTTTGATGAGCAAACTTTGATTCTTTCGCCCCACTACTTCAGCTGGATTGCTGGGCTCACTAATGTCAATCATCAGAGGTTCGGCATCCATAAAAATCGAATAAGTTAAAGAAGGACTTGATTCATTTCCAGCCCGATCAATGCCATAAGCTACCAGGGAATTAATTCCGGGTTCGAGTGTCAATTCCTGATTGAATGAGCCGTCATCAGCCACTTCCAATGTCGCTACCGCTTCGTTGTTGACCACCAAACCAACTTTACTTTCAGCCTCACCAAAACCAGAAATCTGGATTGTAGCGCTGTTGGTAGCTTGAAAGGGCACTGCCAAAACTGGCACCTGGGGTGGAATTTTATCAGCAGCCAAATCAATTTTACTATTACCATCTAAAATCTTAAAAAACATTTTAATCGCCGCCGGCATAATCACCGTCACAAACAGAACCAAAGTCACTAAACCCGCCCCAATATAAAGAATAGTTTGCTGAATCAAAACTTTTTCCTCGTGTTTAACCAATCTTGAAGTGGGGGAGTGAGACATAACTAAACTTGATTTTACAACTTAAATCACCCAAAGACCATCTGAGCGTTTGTGCCAAGCTTTAATGGGCGTAAGTTCAAAAGCTGAGCCAGAGGTGGGAATCGAACCCACGACCTACGGTTTACGATACCGTCGCTCTACCAACTGAGCTAGGTCGGCTAATCCGCCTTCTCCGCCAGCTGGCGGATATGGCGGGAATGGAGCGGGTAACGAGAATCGAACTCGT